>NZ_JBEZYD010000039.1:0-137612 GCF_040638335.1 Nonomuraea sp. NPDC026600 | reverse complement strand
CTGCGCTCCAGACACGACCGCAACCTACCGGCCACAACCACTCCACGCAGCGCACTCACCCCGACCTGCAGAAGATCCCTAACTTAGCGGCATTGGTTCCAGAGGCACGCCCCGCCTGGCGATAGGGCTCGTCGCCGCCGCGCTGACGCTGGCGGTCGGCGGGGGCACAACTGCCGCGGCAATGCCCCGGGCCTGGACAAGCGATACGCCTGTCACCGTGACCGAGCGGGAGTTCTCTCTCACGCTCTCGACGAAGACCTTCGCCCCAGGGACCTACATATTCACGATCAACAATGCGGGGACCGCCTCGCATGGCCTGTCGATCAAGGGACCCGGCGTCAACTCCACTTCCAGCATCATCTCAGGCGGACAGTCGACAAAGCTCACTGTCGCGCTGAAGAAGGGGACGTACGAGCTGTGGTGCCCGGTGGATAATCACCGCTCGATGGGGATGATGACGACGATCAGCGTGAAATAGCGACCCGCAACTCTCGCCCGACAATCAGCGCCATCTATGCGTCGGTGTCCTTAGGATGCCGTGTGGAGGCGTAGACAAGATAGACGGAACGCCGCTCTTCATCGACCAGGTAGCGCACTCGCCCGCCTGAGGTGACTTCATACTCCCACTGTTGATAATCCCGGTCGCCGAACGTGCCAGTGGCCAGCCGTCCACGAAGCCGGTGTTGCCGGTCAGGATCCTTCTGCGACAACGGGTCGTCCCGCAGCGCGTCGAAACAGCGACGCGTGTTGCCGGGAGCCTGTGAGCACAAGTCTCCCCACCCCTTTGGCGGCATCGTTCGTCGCGAACCGAACCCGCCACTCGGCGCCCACCGGTGGCGGTGCCACGTCGTCTCCGCGCTTTGGGCTCACGGTGCGAATACCTCGCCATGATCGTCGTCGGGCAAGGGCTGGCTCGCCTGCGCCGCCAATGCCGGATCGGCCAAAATTCGGGCGGTCGCCCGCCATTCAGCCGTAATTCGATGCAATGTGCCATGGACGTCGAGATCGACGACGTCGCGAGTTGCGTCGACGATGTCACGGACGAATTCCTGACGCTCGCCATCGGAAAGATGGCGCACCCACGGGAAGACCACCGGTAGAGAACGTTCGACCGCCCGAGCCCCCTCATCGCTCGCGACCAGGGCGGCAAGCAGGCGAGACACGACGTCGGCCGTCTCTTCCCGCTCCCGATCGTGCCGCGCTGTGGTGATGTACAGGTCTTCGCCGTCGCGGCGCTTGACATGCAACCGCTGCACTCGGTCGAGCGCGTCGGCGACTCGTTTGGAGTGCTTCGAGAGGTCAGAGAAAGGCACGGTCGGAGTGGCCATGTCGCAACTCTACTTCGGAACAAATTCCGAAGTCAAAGGAAACGATCCCCTGCCAAGGCGGTCTCAGCATGCTGCCGGACACGCTCAGGTCAAGGGTCCGCCTGCGTTCAGGAGGGCGGAGCCCCCACAACGCACAGCCCGAGCACAGCGAGGCCCATGCATGTAAGAGATTGTCAGAGGTCGCCTTCGACCCGCATCACGCTGGCCACGGCCCGCACGATGTCGAGGTCCCGGAGTTCTTCCATGGTCGCCGAAAGTGCCGCGTCAGTGGCCCGGTGGGTCACGATGACGAGCTGGGCGTCGTCCCCGTGCCCCTCCTGCCGCACCGTCTGGATCGACACGTCATGCTTGGCGAACAGGTCGGCCACCCGGGCCAGCACGCCCGGCTTGTCCGCCACGTCCAGCGCCACATGGCACCGCGTCACGGTCTCCCCCATGGGATGCACGGGCAGGTCGGCGTATGTCGACTCCGCGGGGGCGCGGGTGCCCGCCAGGCGGTTGCGGGCCACGGCCACCAGGTCGCCGAGCACCGCCGAGGCCGTCGGTGCGCCGCCGGCGCCCTTGCCGTAGAACATGAGCTGCCCCGCCGACGCCGCCTCCACGAAGACCGCGTTGTACGCCTCGCGTACCCCGGCCAGCGGGTGTGTCCGGGGGATCATCGCCGGGTACACCCGGACCCCGATCGAGCGGCCGTCGTCGGAGCGGGCGCAGATGGCCAGCAGTTTGATGACGTAGCCCATGGCCTTGGCCGAGGCCACGTCGGTGGCGGTGATCTCGGTGATGCCCTCGCGGTGCACCTCCGCCGCCGTCACCCGGCTGTGGAAGGCCAGGCCGGCCAGGATCGCGGCCTTGGCGGCGGCGTCGAAGCCCTCGATGTCGGCGGTGGGGTCGGCCTCGGCGTAGCCGAGCGTCTGGGCCTCTTCGAGGGCGTCGGTGAACGAGGCGCCCGTGGAGTCCATCTTGTCGAGGATGTAGTTGGTGGTGCCGTTCACGATGCCGAGGACCTGTTTGACGTGGTCGCCGGCGAGTGACTCGCGCAGCGGGCGCAGCAGCGGGATGGCGCCGGCCACGCTGGCCTCGAAGTAGAGGTCGGCGCCGCCCGTGCGGGCGGCCTCGTGCAGGGTCGCGCCGTCCTCGGCGAGCAGCGCCTTGTTGGCGGTGACCACCGACTTGCCCCCGGTCAGGGCGGACACGATCAGCGATCGGGCGGGCTCGATGCCGCCGATGACCTCGATCACGATGTCGACGTCGTCGCGGGTGACCAGTGACTCGGCGTCGGTGGTCAGCAGTTCGGGAGCCACGTCGACGTCGCGTTTGCGGCCCATCCGGCGTACGGCCACACCGGCCAGTTCGAGCGGTGCCCCGATGCGGGCGGCCAGGTCGTCGCCCTGCTCGTGCATCAGCCGGATGACCTGCGAGCCCACCACCCCGCAGCCCAGCAGGGCCACTTTCAGCGGTTTCACAACTGCCCCCTCAACAGGTCGTCCTCGGTCTCGCCCCGCACGATGACGCGCGCCTCGCCGTTGGTGACGGACACCACGGCGGGCTTGGGCAGATAGTTGTAGTTGCTGGCCAGCGACCGGCAGTATGCCCCGGTGGCCGCGACGGCGATCAGGTCGCCCGGCGCGAGGTCGGCGGGCAGGAAGCAGTCGCGCACGATGATGTCGCCGCTCTCGCAGTGCTTGCCGACGATGCGGCTGAGCATGGGCTCGGCTGAGCTCTCGCGGCTGGCCAGCACGGCGGTGTATTCGGCGCCGTAGAGCGCGGTGCGGACGTTGTCGCTCATGCCGCCGTCGACGCTGACGTACGTACGCAGCCCCTCGACGTCCTTGACGGTCCCGACCTCGTAGAGCGTGATCCCGCCGGGCCCGACGATGGTACGGCCGGGCTCCACGGTCAGCTTCGGCACCGGCAGCCCGGCGTCGGTGCAGACCTTGGTGACGATCCCGCGCAGACCGTCGGCGATCTCCTTGATGTCGGGGGCCTCGTCGCCCTCGATGTACGCGATGCCGTAGCCGCCGCCCAGGTCGAGCTCGGGCAGCACCACGTCATGCTCGTCCTTGATCTGCACGAGCAGCGTGGCCAGGCGGCGCGCCGCCACCTCGAACCCGGCCGTGTCGACGATCTGCGAGCCGATGTGCGAGTGGAGCCCGACGAGCTCCAGCGCGGGCAGCGCGAGGATGCGGCGTACGGCCTCGGCGGCGGCCCCGCTGTTGAGCGACAGCCCGAACTTCTGGTCGTCGTGCGCGGTGGCGATGAACTCGTGCGTGTGCGCCTCGACCCCGGTCGTCACCCGGATCATGACCTTGGGCCGCGTGCCCTGCTTCTCGGCGAGGAACCCGAGCCGGGCGATCTCCTCGTAGGAGTCGACGACGATGTGCCCGACGCCCGCCTCCAGCGCCCTGGACAGCTCGGCGACCGACTTGTTGTTGCCGTGCAGCGTGATGCGCGAGGCCGGGAAGCCGACGCTGAGCGCGACCGCCAGCTCGCCGCCGCTGGCCACGTCGAGACCGAGGCTCTCGTCCTGCAGCCAGCGGACGATCTCCTTGCACAGGAACGCCTTGCCGGCGTAGTGGACCTCGGAGCCCGCGAAGGCCGTGGCGTAGTCGCGCATGCGGGAGCGCACGTCGTCCTCGTCGAGCACGTAGAGGGGCGTGCCGTGCTCGCCGGCCAGATCGCGGACGTCCACGCCGCCGATCGTGAGCGCGCCATCGGTCCGGCTCGACGTTCGCGGCCAGATCGCGGGATTGATCCGGTTGAGGTCGGCAGGCGCCAGCGGAGGGCGCTCATGGGGCAGCATCTCAGCGTGCCGGTCCCCGGCGGGATGGACGAATCGACTCACCCGATCGAGGCTATCGGACCCGTCGAACCCCCCGGACCCGCTGCCCACGTATCGAGACGCGATCAAGCTCCACAAGGGATATTTTTACGATTTTTCGCCATTTGGCCGGATATTTTGCCAATCACAGCCGGTCCGGTCCTGGCAACACCTTGAGCACCGCCGCCGCCAGCCGGACCCGCGCCGTGTGCACCGGTGCGGGCCGATCGTCTCCCACGGGTACGGCGGGCGCCAGCTCATGGGCGTCGTGGTAGGCCGTCGCCAGCCGTACCAGATAGGTCTCCCACCCCGGAGCCCTGCTCAGCCGCCGCCCCGGCAGCTCGGCCAGCACCCGCAGCACGGCGCGGTCGCGTGGATCGGCCAGCAGCTCCGGCTGGAAGGGCTCGGCGGGAACGCCCAGGTCACGGGCCCACCGCTGGACGGCCGCCGCACGCACGTGCCCGTAGCGGACCACGAAGCCCGGGTTCGTCCACGTACGGGGGAAATCCGGCCAGGAGTCCGGAACGTCGACCGGCTCCACCGAGTCCACCAGCGCCCCCGGCAGCTCCACGACCATCCGCAGAAACCCGTTGCCCAGCACCTCCACGGAGGAGACACCGCGCAGCCGCGCCGCCAGCGAGGCAGGCGGGACGCCGCGACGGAGCGCGGCGGCCGAGACGTAGACCGCCTCCCGCTCCCACGTCCCCTCCGGCACCGGCGGCTCCCCCAGCACCTCAGCGAGCTGCTCCGGCGTCATGAGACCCGAGCGTAGACGACGCGATCGGTCAGATGAGCGCGTGCGGCTCAGCCGAGCCGTACTCGACCAACTGCGCCGCCCCCAGCAGCCACCGGTCCTCCTCGCGCACCCGCACGTAGCCGAACCGGTCGGCCGAGAAGACCTTGATCCCGTCGGCCCGGCACTGCCGCATCAGCACCTCGTCCCACCCGTCGCTGAGGTCGGCGAACCCGATCTCCCGCAGCGTGTTGCGGCGCGCCAGCAGCGTGGCCCCGGCGATCTCCGGCAGGTAGGAGTATTCGGCGTCCGGCTGCTTGAGCAGCGTCACCTGCGGTTTGCGGAGGTGGGCGTAGAAGGCGGCCTTGCCGACGATGTCAGCGGTGCTGAACAGGAACGCCCTGCGCAGGTCGGCCAGGTAGTGGGCGCCGTAGACGTCGCGTGGGTCCATCACCGCGACCAGGTCGCCCTCGCACAGGTCGAGGCCGTGGTTGAGCATGGCGCCCGTGCTGGCGGCCGGGTCGAGGTCGCGGAAGACCACGTCGACGCCGGTCAGGACCTCGCGGACGCGCTGCTCGGCCCCCCGCCAGGCGAACACCACCACCTGCGTGACCCCCGACTGCCGGGCCACCTGAGCCAGCGCGTGCTCCAGCAGCGCCGAGTCGGGGACGGGCAGCAGCACCGAGGTGTTCAGGGTGGCGCGTACGGCGGGCAGGCCGATGCCCTCCAGCAGCTCATCGGTCCGCTCGGACATCGTGCCGGTGGCGTGGGCGCGGCGCAGGGCGACGTGGGCCCGGCGAGCGTCGGGCTCGGTGCCGATCGAGGTGCCGCACGCCGCGAGCTCGGCCAGCACCCACTGCGGGGTGCCGGGCGGGCAGTCGACGGCCGCGGGCCAGCGGTAGGAGGTCAGCACGTCGGGATAGGTCAGGTGCTCGGGCAGGAGCTGGTCGAGCGTCAGCACGCGGTCGATCCGGCCGCCCGCCAGCGGGATCGGGTTGTGCACGCGCGGCTGCACCCCGAAGTGCAGGCGCGGCCAGCCCACGGTGAGGTCGTTGGTGAAACGGTGCTCGAACAGCTCCGCGGCGGCCGCGTAGGGGGCGGCGTCGCCCTGCGTGTGCCAGAACACCGTGCGGATGCCCCGCTCGGCGCACCAGGCCAGCAGGGCCTTGAGCCCCTCGCCCGGCTCACCGGTGATCTCCTCGGCCCACGGCCCCCGCTTGACCGACTCGACCACGAGCAGGTGGGGCACCTCCAGCGGCAGCACCCTGGCGAAGTCGCGCGGCGTGAAGCCGGTCGTCTGCCGCCACTCGTAGCGCAGCAGCGCCTCGGTGTGCGGGTCGGCGATCACCGCGGCGGTGAGGTGCGGGCGGGTGTTGGGGCCGGTGGGCACGCGGAACGGCTTGAGCCTGAACGAGGCGCCGTTGAGCGTGCGGACGGAGGTGGTGGCCTGATAGGCGGCGCCGGGCCGCTCGTCCTTGTCCTGGCCCACGACGGCGACGGGCTTGCGCTTGGGCGCGACGGGCCGTTTGACCGGCTTGGCGGCGCCCTTGAGACCTCTGGCCAGGCGGACCGGGTTGCTCTTGCCGACCTTGATCGCGTCGCCGAGTCTGTTCCAGCGGGCCACCTTGATCGAGGAGAGCTTCCAGTTGGCCACCTCGGCCTGGAAGCGCTGCTCGGCGAGCTCCTTGCGGAGCTTCTCCGCGGCGGCGCGCTCGCTCTCCAGCCGCTCCTCCGCGTCGGTGAGCCGCTCGGTCAGCGCCTTGGCCTCAGCGGCGTGGTGCTCGGCCTCCACGAGCCGCGCCTGGGCCGCGTCCAGCAGCCTGGCCAGCTCGGCCGCGTGCTCGGCCTGGGCGATCGCGTCACGTAGCGCTCGCCTAGTGCTCTCCAGCTCAGTGCTCACCGAGACCTCCGATTCCTAGCCCGGCAAAGGATACTCTTTTGCGGGAAGCGGCTTGAAGGGATGAGATCCGGTGCAGTTCAACGTGCGGCCCTATGTCTGCGGCGGTCTCGGCCGGATCGACACCGTCGTGCTCGGCAAACTCGCCGCCGCGGGCCCGCGGGTCAGGCCCGCGCTCCAGACGGCCGAGGCGGCGCTGTTCAGCTCGGCGCCGCTGCCGCCCTATCACCGCGCCGGGGGCTCGTTCGCGTTCTCCTGGGGCGAGCGCCGGCCTTCGGCTCTCGGTAGCTGGATGACGGTCGCCGAGACGTACGAGACACCGGGGCTGATCGGCGACGGCTCGCGGGTCACGCTGCACGCGGGGGCGCTCGGGCTGGTCGATGTCTATTACGTACGGCATGGCGATGCGATCTACTTCTCGTCCCTGATCCAGCCGTTGCTGTCGCTGGTCCCGATCGAGATCGACTGGTCGGCCTGGGCCTCGATCCTCCAGGTGACGTTCCCGCTCGGCGAGGCCACGCCCTACCAGCGGATCAAGCGGCTGCCGGGGTCGAGCGCGCTGGTGTTCGACGGCGAGCGGCTGGCCACGGAGCGCGGGCTGCCGCGCTGGCTGCGCAGCGAGCCGTACGAGACCTGGACGAGTGCCCACGAGATCGTGGAGCTCCTGCACGAGGTCTACAAGGACTATGACGGGCGCAAGCTGCTCGTGCCGGTCAGCGGCGGCTACGACTCGCGGCTGCTGGCGAGCGTGGCGCGGGCGCGGGGCTTCGATGTGGAGTCCTGGACGACCAGCCCCGACGACGGCACCGACACCGACATCGCCTTCGCCCGCTCGATCACCCGCGAGCTGGGCATCTCCCACCGGGTGATCACCCAGTCTGCCGACGCCTACCCGGGCGACGCGGCCGAGGTGGCGCGCCGGCTCGAATACCTGACGCCGCATCACGCCTGGTACGCGCCGTTCGCCAAGGAGGTGCACCGGTCGGGCCGGGTGCTGGTCGACGGCCTGGCCGGCGGGCCGCTGCTGAAGAACTTCATGGTGAGCGGGGCGGCTCTGGAGGCCACCTCGCAGGCCGAGCGGTCGGCCGCGGTGCTGAAGTCGCTCAGCCTCGGCGCCCCGTCGCAGCCGTTCCTGTCGGAGGCGGCCAACGCCTGGATGGAGGAGGCCGTGCGCGAGCAGTTCGCCGCCGCGACCTCCATGCTGCACGGGCACCGGGCCGAGCTGCCGCTGTCGGTGCTGCACACCCGCACCGTGCGGGGCATCGCCCGCTCTGCGGTCAACCTGGTCGGGCCCGAGGCGTCGTTCGCGGCGCCGTTCATCCACCCCGACTTCTTTGACACGGCGCTGTCAGTAGGGGTGGCGCGCAAAGACAAGGGCCGCTTCTATCGCGAGGTGCTGCACGCCGCCAACCCGCGGGTGGCGGCGCTGCCGTCCACGAACGTGGTCAAGCAGCCGCTGCTGCGGGTCCCGCTGCGGTCCACGGCCGCCCCCGCGCGGGCGTACTCGCACCGCATGCTGGAGACGGTGGCCGCGCGGGTCCCTGACCTGCTGTCGGACGAGCTGCACATGGTGATCGCGGGCGGCCCCGACGCGCTGACCCGGTTCAGCGGGTGGAACGACCGGTTCTGGATCCGCGGGCTGGTGCTCTTCGGGCTCTGGCTGGGCGACTTCGAGAACGATCTAGGTGATGTGTCATCCCCTTTCTGATGAACTCTCGGTAACATCACGGTTACGCAGGGATCTCGCGGGTATTACGACGAGCACAGCATAAGCGGGTTCCGGAAAGCCAACGGGCTGGTAGTGTTCGGCCCGTAAGCGCCGCACAAGCGGGCACCGGGTCACAAATCCGGTCCGTTCAGGGCATGAGGTTCGCAGGGATGACGACCTCAGGCGGCGCGGTCACCAGCTAGTAACGCCGGGGAAACCGGTGACTCCGTCCTGCCCACATCTCCTTCTGTGAGCGACATATGATCAACGCATCCCCAACACCGGAGCCGATATCCGAGGCTTTCATCTCGGAGGATCCCTCTTGGTACAAGCGGGCGGTGTTCTACGAAGTTCTAGTCCGAGGGTTCAAGGACTCCAACGGCGACGGCACGGGAGACCTGCGTGGTCTCACCGAGAAGCTCGACTATCTGGAATGGCTGGGCGTCGACTGCCTCTGGCTGCTCCCGTTGTACGAGTCGCCGCTGCGCGATGGTGGGTATGACATTTCCGACTACATGAAGATCCTTCCGGACTTCGGGGACCTCGGGGATTTCGTACACCTGATCGAGTCGGCGCACGAGCGCGGGCTGCGGATCGTCACCGACCTGGTGATGAACCACACGAGTGACCGTCATCCCTGGTTCCAGGCGTCGCGGCACGACCCGGAAGGGCCGTACGGCGACTTCTACGTGTGGTCCGACGAGCCGACCGGCTTTCCCGACGCCCCGATCATCTTCATCGGCGCCGAGGAGTCCAACTGGACCTACGACCCGGTGCGCAAGCAGTACTACTGGCACCGCTTCTTCCATCACCAGCCGGACCTGAACTATGACAACCCGGCCGTGCAGGAGGCCATGCTGGAGGTGCTGCGGTTCTGGCTGGACCTGGGCATCGACGGTTTCCGGCTGGACGCGGTGCCCTACCTGTTCGAGCGGGAGGGCACGTCGTGCTCGGGGTTGCCCGAGACGCACGCCTACCTGAAGAAGGTCCGCGCCGAGGTCGACCGGCTCTACCCTGACCGGGTGCTGCTGGCCGAGGCCAACGGCTGGCCCGAGGACGTCGTCGAGTACTTCGGCGACCCCACCGTGGGCGGCGACGAATGCCACATGGCCTTCCACTTCCCCCTCATGCCGCGCATCTACATGGCGGTCAAGAAGGAGACGCGCGAGCCGATCTCGGAGATCATGTCGCGCACCCCCAAGCTGCCCGACACCGCCCAGTGGGGCATCTTCCTCCGCAACCACGACGAGCTCACGCTCGAGACGGTGACCGAGGAAGAGCGCGACTACATGCACAACGAGTACGCCAAGGACCCGCGCATGCGGGCCTACCTGGGCATCCGCCGCCGGCTCGCGCCGCTGCTGGACAACGACAGGGACCGGATCGAGCTGTTCACGGCCCTGCTGCTGAGCCTGCCGGGCTCGCCGGTCATGTACTACGGCGACGAGATCGGCATGGGCGACAACATCTGGCTTGAGGACCGCGACGCGGTGCGCACGCCGATGCAATGGAGCCCCGACCGCAACGCCGGCTTCTCCTCCGCCGACCCAGGGCGTCTCTACCTGCCCGCGGTCATGGACCCGATCTACGGGTTCCAGGCCGTCAACGTCGAGGCGCAACAGCGTCACGAGGGGTCGCTGCTGAACTTCACCCGCAGGATGCTGGAGATCCGGCGCAACCACCCGGTCTTCGGCACCGGCGCCTACACCGAGATGTGGTCGTCCAACATCAGCGTGCTCACCTACGTCCGCGAGGACGGCGAGGATGTGATGCTGTGCGTGAACAACCTGTCGAAGTACCCGCAGCCGGTGGAGCTCGACCTGCGCCGCTTCACGGGCATGACGCCGGTGGAGGCACGGGGCGGGGTGCACTTCCCGCTGATCGGTGAGCTGCCTTACCTGCTCACACTGCCCAGCCACGGGTTCTACTGGTTCGCGCTCAAGAACATCCCTTCAGCGTGATGTGACGGGCACCTGGGCGCGGGCCGCGCGGCGGGCCGGGATGAGCGCGACCGCGAGCGCCGCGCCCACGGCGACCAGCACGGCGATGACGAGTGTGAGGGGCGAGGGCGGGCGGCCGATGCCCGCCCCGACCCCGCTGGTGTAGCCCTGGAGGTCGATCAGCCCGGTCACGACCGTGGCCCCCACCACCGTGCCGGCCACGATGCCGACCACGACCAGCAGCCCGGTGCCCGTCACCAGCGTGGCCATCACCTGCCGGGGCGTCAGGCCCATCGCCTTGAGCACGGCCAGATCGAACGCGTGGTCGCGCAGCCCGAGGGCGCTGGCCGTGAGCAGGTTCGCCAGGCCGATCAGCGCCAGCACCACGATCAGCCACACGATCACCACCCGGATGACCGACAGCCGGTCGGCCGGGTTGACCACCCGCTGCACGTCCAGGCCCTCCGCCGACGCCGCCAGCAGCCTGCCGCGCACCTCCCCCGGGTCGGCGCCCTGACGCAGCGCGAGGGCGTAGAACTCGGGGGGCACGGAATCCTTGGCCGCCAGGCTGTCGAGCCCCACGGAGAGCACCTCGCCGTCGAGATCCGGCTCCACGGTACGGCCGACGATCCGCACGATCAGCGGCGAGCCGCCGACGGTCAGCCGGATCCGGTCACCGATCCTGGCGCCCAGCAGATCGAGCAGCCCCTGTCCGGCGACGGCCTCGCCGGGCTGGCCGTACATGCGGCCTTCGACGACCGGGAACGGGTACGGGACGGCCGAACTGCCGAGGGCCCGTACCCTGACCGAGCGGGCCTGTCCGGGGGCCAGAGCGTTGACGTCGGAGCCTGGGTAAACGCTCTGGACGTCCTTGTCGGCCTCCGCGATGCGCTGGGCCTCCGCCGCGTCGAGCTTGCCCTGCCTGACGTACAGGCTGGCATGCTGGCCGACCTGCTCGGGATGGCTGAGGAAGTTGTCGAGCGTGGACCAGACGCCGAGCCCGATCGTGATCATCATCATCGGCACGGCCAGGCCGAACGCGGTCAGGAACGCGGGCAGCCGCCTGGTGAAGGCGTCCCGGGTGCCGAGGATCAGCGCGGGTGGCAGCCGTACGAGCAGGGCCAGCCGGGCCAGTCGCGACAGGTGGCCGCGCGGCGGCGCCGCGGGGGCGCCGGGGATGGGCGGTGTGCGCCCGCCGCGCCAGGCGGGCACCCCGACCGCGGCCAGCACGGTCAGCGCGGTGCCGCCGACGATGGCCAGCACGGGTACGGGCGCCACGGACGTGGTGCCGAGCACCGCCACCGTCACCGCCCACCCGGCGAGCGTGCCGACGCCGACGCCCAGCAGGCCGAGCGCGCCGTGCTCGACCAGGAGCAGCAGGGCGACCTGGCCTCTGGTGAAGCCCATCGACTTGAGCGTGGCCAGGTCGCGCAACTGACCGAGCACCCGGCCGCCGGCCGCGTTGGCCAGTGCCAGGGCGGCGGCCACCAGCCCGACCACGCCGAACAGCGCCAGCAGCGTGCCGAGCAGCCGGTTGTCGAGCTCCATCGCGGCGCGTACCTCGCGCCAGTTGTAGACGCGCTGCAGCTGGCCCTCCAGCATGACGACGACGCGCTGGGAGACGACCTGGGTGGCGTCAGGGTCGGTCAGGCGCAGCCCGGTCACCCACTCGCTGCGGCCGAGCATGGGCTCGATCTGGTCGAGCGTCTGGGGCAGCACCCAGGCCAGGCCGGGCGTCCACTCGGGGTAGAAGCCCTGCTCGGCGGAGTCGGCGATGCCGCGTACGTACAGGGTGTGGCGCTCGCCGTTCAGCGCGATGATCGAGAAGGCGTCGCCGAGCTTCAGCCGCAGCGCGCCGGCGAAGGAGCGCTCGACCACCACGCCGTCGGACTGGGCGGGGTCGAGCCAGCGGCCCTCTGCCACGACCGGGTGCGCGACTCGCGGCGGCGTGGCGGGCATCGCGTGCAGCGCAGCGGGCTCCTTCTTGCCGTTCTGCACCACGGTGACGGGCGCGGACCGGTAGGGCCCCGCGATCTGGGCGACGCCGTCGATGCCGCCCAGCGCCACCTGGGGGCTGTCCTTGGTGTAGAACCACACGTGGGCGCCGTCGGTCTGGGCGAACAGGCTGCGCCACGGGTTGGTGCCGTCTTCCAGCAGGGTGACGGCGGTGATCAGCGCGGCCACGATCCCGGCCACGGCCAGGACGGTGAGCAGCGCTTGGCCCCGCCTGGCTCGCAGGTCCGCCTTGACCCACCGGCTGCCCGCTCTGGCCGTGCTCATCTGAGGTCGATCACCTCGCCCGCCGTCCCCGTACGCCTGCGGGCGATCCGGCCGTCGTCGACGATCGCGCCGTCGAACAGGGACACCAGGCGGTCCGCGAGCGCGGCCACGCGGGCGTCGTGGGTGACCATGATGATGGTCTGGCCGTCCTTGTGCACCTCGGTGAGCAGGCGGAGCACGTCGCGCGTGTTGCGGCTGTCGAGGTTGCCGGTCGGCTCGTCGGCCAGCAGCACGCTCGGCTGGTTGGCCAGCGCGCGGGCCAGCGCGACCCGCTGCTGCTCACCACCGGACAACTGGCCGGGCGCGGCGTCGGCGCGTTCGGTGAGGTTGAGGGCGCCGAGCAGGTGCTGCCGGCGTTCGCGGGCCTCGCGGGGCGAGGCTCCGGCGAGCAGCGCGGGCAGCTCCACGTTGTCGGCCACGGTCATGTTGGCGACCAGGTTGAAGAACTGGAAGACGAAGCCGACCTTCTTGCGCCGCAGCAGCGCCCACGCGCTCTCCGACAGCGTGTCGACCCGCTTGTCGTCGAGCCAGATCTCGCCGCTGGTGCGGACGTCGAGCCCGCCGAGCATGTGCACCAGCGTCGACTTGCCCGACCCCGACGGCCCCATGATCGCGACGAACTCGCCCGGCTCCACCTGCAGATCCACACCGCGTACGGCCGGTACGGGCACCGCGCCGCCGGAGTAGATCTTCACCAGGTTGACGGCCTTGATCACGCTCATGCCAGATCCTCCTGACAGCGTTCCAGCCACTCGAGGTCGGCCTGCAGATGCAGCATGGCCCCCTCGATGAGCAAGAGCGCCACGCGGTCGGCCGCCGGCGTGCGGGCGAGGAGATCGTTCAGATCGCTCATGAGCGAAAGATAGTGCCGCCGCTGCCGGTTGATGAGCGCCATCCGGTCGGCGATGCCGGTGAGCGGCGCCAGGACGAGCTTCATGAAGAACTCGTCACGCACCCGCGGGCCCTCGGTCGGCTCGTCCACCCAGGTGGTGAGCACCTCGCGGCCCTGGGCCGTCAGGTAGTAGACCTTCTTGTTCGGCCGGTTAGACTGCTCCACATCCACGGCCCTGACCAGGCCGTCCTTCTCCAGCCTGCCGAGCGTCACATAGATCTGGCCGATGTTGGGAGAGGGATAGGCACTGCCGAAGGTCTGCTCGAGAGCCTGTTTGAGCTCATAACCATGGGCAGGCTCCTTGGCCAGGAGCGCCAGCAGGTGCGGCCGCACACCTCACCTCTCCCTTGCGTTACGTATGCGTTACGCGGTTATCCGTTGACCGCCACATTACATGTGTGCATAACATGAATGCATCTACCTAACACGAATGTAATCATTCTGAACAGGGAGGTAACAGGGTGCTTCGCTCGTTGCCGATCGTGCTGACCGTCCTTCTGGCGGCCGCCTGCACGGCGACGGGTGATGAGGGCGGCGGCGACACCGGTACGGGCGGAACAGGCCCGATCACCTTCGCCACCGGACGCGACACCACGGCGTACCTGCAACCCCTGCTGGATCGCTGGAACCAGGCCCACCCGGCCGAGAAGGTGACGCTCCTCGAACTACCCGAGGCCGCCGACGAGCAACGCGCTCAGATGGCGGCCAACCTCCAAGCCCGGAGCAACCGCTACGACGTGCTCGGGCTGGACGTGGTGTGGACTGCCGAGTTCGCGGAGAACGGCTGGATCATCCCCCTGGAGCGCGGGTTCTTCCCGCTCGACAGGCTCCTGCCGCCTGTAGTGGACACAGCGGTCTACAAGAACAAGCTTTGGGCAGTGCCGTACACGAGTAATGCCGGCCTGCTCTACTACCGCACAGACCTGATCAAGAAACCGCCCCGCACCTGGGCGGACCTTCGCCAGCAAGCCCTAGCAGTAACGAAGAAGCATGATATTGACGGCTATGCCGGGCAGTTCCTCGCGTACGAGGGACTGACCGTGAACTTCTCCGAGGCCGTGCAGTCGGCAGGCGGACAGATACTCAGCCCCGACGGCACGGAGGTGACCCTCGACCCGGCCAAGGCCACGATCGCGCTGGACTTCCTCCTCCAGGGCCTGCGCGAGGGCTGGATCCCCAAGGAGTCGCTGAGCTACAAGGAGGAGGAGTCCCGCCTGGCGTTCCAGGAGGGGCGCCTGGCCTTCGCCCGTAACTGGCCCCACGCGTACGGGCCGGCGACGGCCAAGCTCGGCAAGAAGTTCGCGGTGACCAGGCTGCCCGGCCTGGACGGCCCGGGATCGAGCACGCTCGGCGGCGTCAATCTGGCCGTCAGCGCCTACTCCGAGCACCAGCACACGGCACAGGAGTTCATCCGCTACTTCACCGGTCTGGAGAACGAGCGGCGGGTGCTCACCGACGGTTCGTTCCCGCCGGTGTGGACCGAGCTCTACGACGACCCGGACCTGATCAAGCGGTTCCCCTACCTGCCCGTGCTCAAGGAGAGCATCCTCGCCGCCAAGCCGCGGCCGGTGAGCGCGAACTACAACCAGATCAGCCTGGTGATCGCGAGCACGGTCGCCAATGCGCTCATCCCGCCGTACAAGGAGGCCGCCGACGACGTCGCGGCCTCCATGAAGTCCGAACTGCAAGAGATCATCAGAACTCAGTGAGGCAGTAATGCAAAAAGCCAGAGCAGCAGCGGTCCTGGCAGGGCTCGCGGTAGCGGTCGCCGCCTGCGGAAACGCACCGACGACCACGCAGCCCGCGGCGTCGAGTTCCGCGTCGGCGACCGAGGCGGGCAAGACGCTCCAGGGCGTCAAGCTCGAGGTCGCCGCCAAGTGGACCGGCGACGAGCAGAAGAACTTCGAGAAGGTGCTCAAGGCCTTCTCCGACAAGACCGGCGCCACGGTGACCTATGCCTCCACCGGTGAAGACACGGGCGCCTACCTCGGCCCGCGCATCCAGGGCGGCAGCCCGCCCGACGTGGCGATCCTGCCGCAGCCGGGCCTGGTGCAGCAGTACGCCAAGCAGAACGCGCTGAAGGCCCTCACCCCCGAGGTCACCAAAGAGATCGACGCCAACTACACGCCGTACTGGAAGGAACTGGGCTCCGCCGACGGCAAGTCCTACGGCGTGCTGATCAAGGCCGCGCACAAGTCGCTGATCTGGTACCGCTCGCAGGCGTTCGAGGACGCGGGCGTGCAGGTGCCGACGAACTGGGACGAGCTGGTCAAGGCCTCCCAGACGATCGCCGACTCCGGCACCGCCCCGTTCTCCTTCTGTGGCGCCTCCGGCTGGACGCTGACCGACCTGTTCGAGAACGTCTACCTGTCCAGCGCGGGCCCGGAGAACTACGACAAGCTGGCCAAGCACGAGATCCCGTGGACGGACCCCAGCGTGGCCACCGCCCTGGAGAAGATCGCGCAGATCGCGGGCAAGAAGGAGTTCGTCCTCGACGGCAGCTCCGGCGCGCTGCAGACCGACTTCCCGACCTGTGTGACCAAGGTGTTCGGCCAGAAGAAGGCGGCCATGGTCATCGAGGCCGACTTCGTGGCCACCCAGGCCACGGCGGACGGTGCCAAGGTGGGCGAGGAGGCGAAGTACTTCCCGTTCCCGAAGGCCGGTGACACCGCTCCGGTCGTGCTCGGCGGCGACGTCGCGGTCGCGATGAAGGACTCCCCCGGCGCCATGGCGCTGCTGCAGTTCCTGGCCTCCAAGGAGGGTGGCGAGATCTGGGCCAAGCTGCCCGGCTACCTCTCGCCCAACAAGAACGTCTCCCCCGACAACTACCCGGACCCGCTGACCAAGGCGCTCGGGCAGACGATCATCTCGGCCGGCGACGCGGTCCGGTATGACATGTCCGACCTGTCGCCCAGCGCTTTCGGCGGAACCGACGGCAAGGGCGAATGGAAGGTGCTGCAGGACTTCCTGCGCACCCCGACCGACGTCAAGGGCGCCCAGACCAAGCTCGAGGACGAGGCCAAAAAGGCCTGGAAGTAAAGAGGTAAGGCCGTGACCGAACGGTTGGACGGCCCGCAGGCCCCGCTCGAGGACAACACCTCGGGCGGGTCCGCCTCCGGACCTGATGAAACCCCCCGAAAGCAACGCCTCATCGGCCCCTCGCCGACGGTCGCCCTCGTCTTCCTCCTCCCGGCGGCCGTGCTGCTGGGGATCTGGGTGGTCTACCCGATCGTCTACTCGATCTTCCGCAGCCTGTTCGACGCCGCCGGTAGCGGGTTCGTCGGCCTGGGCAACTACATGACGATCTTCACTGATCCGGGCATGCTCACCACGATCAGGAACAACCTGATCTGGGTGGTCGTCGCCCCGATCATCGTGACCACGCTGGGCCTGATCTTCGCGGTGCTCACCGAGCGCATCAAGTGGGCGACCGCGTTCAAGCTGATCGTGTTCATGCCGATGGCGGTCTCGCTCATGGCCGCGGGCGTGATCTTCCGGCTCGTGTACGACGAGGACCCGGGCAAGGGCGTGGCCAACGCCGTCTTGACCACCATCCACGACACGTTCTCCTCCTCGAAGGGCTACCCCGAGGCGCGCCCGCGCGAGGGCGACCAGTCGGCGGTCGCGGCGGACAAGGGCGCGGTCGTCACCAAGCAGCCCGTTCAGGTGGGCCAGCCGGTGCTGATCCCGATCGTCGGCATCAAGCCGCAGATGATGCCGAGCGACGCGCAGCCCGCCAAGGCCGCGCCACCGGGCAACGACCTGTCCGGGACCGTGTGGTTCGACTTCACGGCCGGCGGCGGCGGCAAGAACGGCGCGGTCGACGCCAGTGAGAAGGGCCTGCCCGGCATGACCGTGGAAGCGGTCAAGGACGGCACGGTGGCCGGCACCGCCACGACGGCCGACGACGGCACCTTCCGCTTCAACGGGCTGCCCGCGGGCTCCTATGTCGTACGGCTGCCGCAGTCGAACTTCCAGGCCGCCTACCACGGCCTGACCTGGCTCGGCCCGACGCTCATCACGCCCGCCATCATCGGCGCGTTCATCTGGGTCTGGGCCGGGTTCGCCATGGTGCTGATCGCCGCCGGGCTGGCGGCCATCCCGCGCGACTCGCTGGAGGCGGCCCGCATCGACGGAGCCACGGAGTGGCAGGTGTTCCGCCGGATCACCGTGCCGCTGCTGTCGCCGGTGCTGCTCGTCGTCTTCGTGACGATGATCATCAACACGCTGAAGGTGTTCGACCTGGTCTTCATCATCGCGCCGCCATCGGTCCAGCCACAGTCGAACGTGGTCGCGCTGGAGATGTGGCGGGTCTCGTTCGGCGGCGGGAACAACCAGGGGCTGGGCAGCGCGCTCGCGATCTTCCTGCTCATCCTGGTCCTTCCCTTCATGATCATGAATATCCGCCGGTTCAGGAGGGAGGACACGTGACAACGGCAACCGCCGCGGCGCCCGCAGAGGTGCACGCGGGTGCTCCCCGCAGTACCGTGATCACCCGGATCGTCGACCGTCTCGGCGGCGGCGCCGTCCAGGTCGTGATGGTGTTGCTCGGCCTGTTCTGGCTGGTCCCGACGCTCGGCCTGATGGTCGTCTCGCTGCGCTCCGTGAAGGTCAACGGCGCCGAGGGCTGGTGGACCGTCTTCACCAAGCCCGCCGAGCTGACCATCCAGAACTACAGCAACCTGCTGGCGAGCGGCTTCACCGCGTCGTTCTGGAACACCGTGTTCATCACGGTGCCCACCACGATCCTGGTGATCGGGATCGCCGCGATGGCCGCCTACGCGTTCGCGTGGATGGACTTCCCGGGCCGCGACCTGGGGTTCCTCATCGTGGTCGGGCTGCTCATCGTGCCGATCCAGATCGCGCTGATCCCGGTCGCCAGCTTCTACGGCGGCGTCGGCATCTTCGGCACGATCCCCGGCGTGGTGCTGTTCCACGTGGCGTTCGGACTGCCGTTCGCGATCTTCCTGCTCCGGAACTTCTTCGTCGGCATCCCGGCGTCTCTGCTGGAGGCGGCTCGGATGGACGGGGCGTCGGAGGTGAAGATCTTCGTGCGGGTGGTGTTCCCGCTGGGCAAGCCGGCGATCGCGTCACTCGGTATTTTCCAGTTCCTCTGGGTATGGAATGACATGCTCATCGCGCTGGTCTTCGCCAACCCGGAGAACCAGCCGATGACCAAGGCACTCCAATCTCAGATGCGGCAGTTCGGGTCGAACGTGGACATCCTCTCCTCGGGCGCCTTCCTGTCGCTGATCATCCCGCTGGTCCTCTTCTTCGCCTTCCAGCGCTATTTCGTGCAGGGCATGATGGCCGGTTCGGTGAAGTAGACACGCACAAGCCCACCCGATCCGGGGGCATGGGCGCCCGCCTGCCGAGGGAGGCAGGCGGGTGCCCGTAACGCTCCCTCTCACAGACCCGAAAATCAGTCATGAAGCTCCTCGCGCTGGCAGTCGCCACTTCCCTCGTGCTCGGCGCCGCTCCCGGCGCGCCGGGAGCGGGCGATCCGTACTTCCCGCAGCAGGGCAACGGTGGCTACGACGTCGGGCATTACGACCTGGCGCTGGGCTACGACCCGGGTCCCAACCGGCTGAGCGGCGTGGCGACGATCACCGCCCGGGCCACGCAGGAGCTGAGCCGCTTCGACCTGGATCTCGTCGACACCCTGGCCGTGCGATCCGTCATGGTGAACGGCGCGGCGGCCGCGTTCAAGCGCAGCGGTCCCGAGCTCGTCGTCACCCCGCCCGGCAAGCTGGCCTCGGGGCGCCCCTTCTCCGTCGTGGTCCGGTACGACGGCAAGCCGGCCTCCGTCCTCGACCCGGACGGCTCGCGCGACGGCTGGATCCGGACGGACGACGGGGTGTTCAACGCCAACGAGCCGCAGGGCGCGATGACCTGGTACCCCGGCAATCACCACATGACGGATAAGGCCACGTACCGCTTCACGGTGACCGTGCCGAGCACGCGGGTGGCGGTGGCCAACGGTGACCTGGTGTCAAGGACGTCCCAAGGCGGTCGTACGACGTACGTGTGGAACTCCAGGGAGCCGATGGCCAGCTACCTCGCCACCGTCACCATCGGAAAATTCCAACTTTCCGACACCAAGATCGGAAATTTCCGCGTAATCACCGCCGTGGACCCACGGGACGCTGCGAAAGCCGCAGACTTCGCCAAGCGCCACAAGCCCGTCCTTGACTACTTCAGCTCGCTCTTCGGCCCCTACCCGTTCTCCTCGACCGGCGGCATCATCGACCACGCGCCGAGCATCGGCTACTCCCTGGAGACGCAGACCCGCCCGATCTACCCCAAAGTGCCGAGCGAGTCGCTGCTCTCCCACGAACTCGCCCACCAGTGGTTCGGCGACGCCGTGACGCCGACGCGGTGGAAGGACATCTGGCTCAACGAGGGCTTCGCCACCTACGCCGAATGGCTCTGGCAGGACAAGCTGGGCACCAAGAAGCTCCAGGACTCCTTCGACGAGGCGTACAGCCGCACCCCGGAGGACAAGTTCTGGCAGACACCCACCGCCGACCCGGGCGGCCCGGGCGCGCTCTTCGACGACCCCGTCTACGACCGCGGCGCGATGACCCTGCACGTGCTGCGGAGCACGGTCGGCGACTCGGCGTTCTTCACCATCCTCAGGACCTGGGTCAACGACCACAAGTACGGCAACGCGGACACGGCCGCCTTCATCTCCCTGGCCCAGCGGGTCTCGGGCCAGGACCTCGGCACGCTCTTCGACCTCTGGCTTTTCCAGCGGGGCAAGCCCACGCTGTGATCATTCTGGTACGGCGAGCGGCCGGATTCGGGCCGCAAGCCGTAGCAGACCTGGCTAAGCTCAACGGCCATGGTCAGTCGTCCCTTGAACGAAGTCGTCGAAGCCGGATGGGCCAGTGCGCTCGAGCCGGTCGCCGAGCGTGTCTCCCAGATGGGTGAGTTCCTCCGCAACGAGATCGCCGAAGGCCGGCAGTATCTCCCCGCGGGCGCCAACGTACTGCGCGCCTTCAACCAGACCTTCGACGATGTCAAGGTGCTGATCGTAGGCCAGGACCCGTACCCCACCCCCGGTCACCCCATCGGGCTGTCGTTCTCCGTCGCCGCCGACGTGCGGCCGCTGCCCGGCAGCCTGCTCAACATCTACAAGGAGATGGAGACCGACCTCGGGCTGCCGCGGCCGGCCAACGGCGACCTGACTCCCTGGGCCGACCAGGGCGTGCTGCTGCTCAACAGGGTCCTCACCGTGATGCCCGGCAAGCCCGCCTCCCACCGGGGCAAGGGCTGGGAAGAGGTCACCGAGCAGGCCATCCGCGCGCTGGTGGCCCGTGACAAGCCGATGGTCGCGATCCTGTGGGGCCGTGACGCGCGCAACCTGGCACCGATGCTCGGCAGCGTGCCGCGTATCGAGTCCGCGCACCCGTCGCCGCTGTCGGCACGCAACGGATTCTTCGGCTCCAGGCCGTTCAGCCGCGCCAACGAGCTCCTCGTCCAGCAAGGCGCCGGTCCGGTCGAGTGGAAGCTGCCCTAGCATCTTCGCCATGAGTGATAACGAAAAATTCCTGCGCCTGACGGTCGAGCTGACCGTCGAGGTGCTCGACGTGGATGCGCTACAGGCCGCCGCGCTGGCCGAGATCCGGCACCCCGACGCCGAGCTCACCGATGACGAGCGCGTCGAGCAGGCCGAGCTCGTCAAGTCGGACGACACCGGCGCGTCGGCCCTGCAATGGCTGATCGAGCCTGACCACGTCCTCCAGCTCGTCGACCACATCGACGAGATCGAGCCTCGTGAGGCCGTGCTGGGCGTCGAGCCGTCCGACGGCCCCAGCGAGGAAGAGGAAGAGGACGACCACGAGCACGCTTGAGTCCAGTGCGGGCCACGGCGTCGCTCTCCGGCACCGTGGCCCGCGCTGAGAGTTCTCAAGAACTTTTGAGAGGACACTCACTTGATCGTCGCATTCTCGATCACACCGCTGGGTGTCGGCGAGGGGGTCGCCGAGCCGGTCGCGCGCGCCGTCAAGGTGGTGCGGGAGAGCGGGCTGCCCAACCGGACGGACTCCATGTTCACCACCATCGAGGGTGAGTGGGATGAGGTCATGTCCGTGGTCAAGCGGGCGGTGGACGCGGTGGCCGAGGTGGCGCCGCGGGTCAGCCTGGTGCTGAAGGCCGATATGCGGGCCGGGGTCTCTGACGGCATGACCAGCAAGATCGAGTCCCTCGAGCGCCACCTGTCCTGACCGCCGGTTTCCCGCCGACCCTGGCCGGGGTCCTCCAGGAAACCGGCCCCAGACCAGCCCAGGGCGGGTCACCGCCGGCCATGGTGGGTCACCGTCGGCCATGGTGGGTCATCGCCCCGGCCGACGCGGGACGCATCGCAGCCGACCACGGCCCGAGACAGCCACCGGACCTGCACGGGACGCGTCGCACCCCACGGCCGGTTCCTGGGAAAGACGGTCCCCCCGACCGACGCGGGACGCATCGCCACCCCAGGACCGACGCCGTCTGGAAAGACTGCCCCCACCGCCAGGGAGCACGTCGCGACGGCCGGAATCCCCAGAAGGACGCCCGCCAACCGACGCGGGGCGCGTCGTAGCCGCCGACCACGACCGGGACCTCCTGAGAGACGGCCGCTGACCCCGCGCGCGGTCGGCCGTTGTTGCGGTGCAGGCGCGCGCACCTCCGAACCTCGTAGATTTGATCGCCTATCCTCCATTTCGAGATATGTCTTGACCCGTCCGCCAGACGCGACATATCGTGTCGCTCGACATCGACGCGATATTACGCGTTCTCGGAGGTGGGTTGAGTGCACGAGCGAGTACCCGTTCTTGTCGTCGGCGGCGGTTACGCCGGGTTGAGTGCGGCGGCGCTGCTGGCGTGGCGTGAAGTGCCCGTCATGCTCGTCGAGCGGCACGCCAGTACGTCGGTCCAGCCCAAGGCGTTCGGGGTGGGGCCAAGAGCCGTCGAGTTACTGCGACCGGTTCCCGGGATCGAGCAGTCGCTGCGTGACCTCTGGCAGGGCATCGGCGACGGCATGCGCATCGCGATCGCGCCGAACCTGGCCGACCCGAACCCGCACATGATCATGACCAACGAGGCGGACGCGTTCGCCTTTCTCGCCGACGTCACACCCGCCGCGCAGGTGGGCGCCCCGCAGTCGGAGGTGGAGCGGGTGCTGCGGGCCAAGGCCGAGGAGCTCGGCGCCGACCTGCGGTTCTCTACCGAGCTGATCTCGCTGGAGCAGGACGCCGAGGGTGTCACCGCGGTCATCCGCGCCGACGGCGTCGACAGCGTCGTACGGGCCGACTACGTGGTGGCCGCCGACGGCTTCCGCAGCCCGCTGCGTACCCAGCTGGGCGTCCCCACCTCGGGGAAGGGCGAGCTGGGGTTGATGTGCTCGATCATGTTCGATGCCGACCTGACCGAGCTGGTACGGGAGCGCGAGGTCACCCTCTGGTACCTGCAGAACGAGGTCTTCACCGGCGTCATCGTGACCGGCACGGGCGTGGGCGCGCATGTGGTGGGCGTCAACTACGACCCCGCCAAGGGTGAGAGCGAGGCCGACTTCACCGAGGAGCGCTGCGTCGAGCTGGTACGGGTGGCGACCGGCGTGCCCGACCTCGACGTACGGGTGCTCGACAGGACCACCTTCGCCATGGCGCACATCCTGGCCGACCGCTACCGCGACAGACGGGTGTTCCTGGCCGGCGACGCGGCGCACACGATGCCGCCCACCGGCGGGCAGGGCGGGAGCACCGCGCTGCAGGACGGCTGCGACATCGCGTGGCGGCTCTGGCTGGTGGCGACCGGGCAGGCCGGACCGGACTTCCTCGACAGCTACGATGCCGAACGGCGTCCCATCGGCACGCTGACGGCCGACGCCCAGCTCGCGAACCTCGGCGTCCGGATGCCTCCCGCGATGCGTACCGACTACCCGGAACCACTCGAAGACCCCATGGGCGCCATCATCGGATACCGCTACCACTCGACGGCGATCCTGGAGGAGCCCGGTGACGACGGGGCGCTCCTGGAGGATCCGCGCGTACCGACTGGGCGGCCGGGCAGCCGCGCCCCACACGTGGCGCTCGACTGGGACGGCCAGCTGATCTCGACCATCGACCTGTTCGGATGCGGGTTCGTACTGATCGCCGGGCCTGAGGGGCGGGCCTGGATGGACGCGGGGCGGCTGGTCAAGGAGCGGCTGCGCATTCAGCTCACCCGCGTGCTGGTGGACGAAGAGCTGATGGACGTCGAGGGCCACTGGGTGGAGAGGTACGGCGTGGGCAGGGGCGGCGCCGTGCTGGTCCGCCCTGACGGCTACGTCGCCTGGCGCTCACCGAACACCGACCCAGACCCCGCGACCACCCTCGAACGGGTCCTCAGGCAGGTGCTCAGCCGCTGACGAGGGCTCAGAGGGCGCGACCGCCCGTGTGCCGTCCCACCTCCGCACGCTGACGGCGACTCCGCTATCGAAGTGGCGTCGGCAGCCCGCCTCAGAAGAGGCGCAACTGCCCGGTGCGCTGGGCTCGGGCCTCTCCCAGCCGGAGCGCCCCGACGGCCGCGAGGAGTAAGACCCCGGACAGTACGGTCAGCCCTGCCAGCTCCCCGGCCAGGTCGCCGATGCCCTGCCCGTCGAGCAGCGCGCCGCGCACGACCGCCAGGCTGCCGGTGAGCGGAAGCACCGAGCCGACGGCCCGGATCCAGCCGGGCAGCGCGAACACCGGCAGCCGCACCCCAGTGGCGAACCACATCGGATCGTCCAGCAGCGTGTAGAGGAAAGCGGCGTCCCTGGAGAAGATCAGCACACTGTTCAGGAACGCCCCCCACGCGACCGCGGGCACCAGCATGGCCAGGAAGACCACCGCGTACATGGCCGGATGCGCCACGTTCACCACGTCCAGCAGCGTGAACATCGCCACCGCGAAACAGGCGAACAGCCAGGCGTTCTGCACCAGCGCGGCGAACCCGTTGGCGACGACCACGGCCAGCCGGTTCGCGGGCGACAGGAAGAGTAGTTCCAGCGTGCCGGTCTGGCGCTCGATGGAGAAGTGCCAGGCCGACTGCACCAGCGAGAAGAAGAACGTGAACCCGAGCGCCCCCGTGGCCAGGAAGGCGAGCAGTCGTTCCGGGTCGGCGGCGAGCGGCCAGCGCTCGGCGATGCCCGGCGTCGCGGCCAGCGGCCGGAGGGTGTAGAAGGTCTCGGCGAGCTTCAGCAACGGCCAGACCAGCATCGAGAACAGGACCAGCTTGCTGCCGAAGATCTGGCGGTGCTGCTTGAGCGCCTCGGCCCGCATGACCTTCACCGCGTGCCTCACGTCATCACCTGCCACCGGCTGGTGCGGTTGCCGAGCGCGCAGGCCGTACAGCCCGTGCCGGTCTCTGTGCGGCACCACGCCGGCGTCGCGCCCGCTTCCGCGCGATCCCACGACGGAGTGGCACCCACCTCCGATCGGGCCCACAGCGGAGTGACACCCAGCCGCAGGCGGCACCACGTCGCAGTCACGCCCATCCCCGTACGACACGGCGACCAGGTCGTGCCCGTCCCCTCGTGCGGCTCGATCACGCGACCACCTCCAGCGAGCGATCGCTCATCGCGAGGATCGCGTCCTCAAGGGAGGGCTCCACGATCTCCAGCCCGCCGAGCGCGCCGCCCGACTCGATGATCGTCGTGGTCAGCGCCCCGGTCAGGTCGTCCGGATGGTTCAGCTCGACCACGCCGCCCGGCGCGAGCCGTACGCGGCTGTCGAAGGCCAGCGCGGCGGCCTCTATCTCGGGTGACAGGTTCGTGACCGTGATCCGGACCGTGCGATGGCAACCGGTCTGGGCCATCAGCTCGGCCGGCGAGCCCGCCGCGAGGTGGCGGCCGTCGCCGATCACGTACACGTGCTCGCAGAGCTGCTCGACCTCTGCCAGGTAGTGGCTGGTGAGGAGCACGCCCTTGCCCTGCTCGGCCAGCCCGGCCACGACCTTGCGCAGGTCACGGGCGATCGGCGCGTCGAGCCCCAGCGTGGGCTCGTCGAGCAGCAGGTAGTCGGGGTCGTTGATCAGGCCGCGGGCGATGGACAGCCGCTGGGTCATGCCGCGTGAGTACTGTTCGACACGCGTGCCGGCGGCATGTGTCAGCCCGACGAGTTCGAGCAGTTGGCCGATGCGCGGCTTGAGCACCTTGGTGGGGATGTCGTAGAGCTGGCCGAAGTACCAGAGATTCTCCCGGCCGGTCATACGTGCGTAGACCATGCGCTCGCCGCCGGCGATCAGATTGATCCTCTTCCGTACGGCATGTGGCTGCCTGACCGGGTCGAGGCCGCCGACGCTGACGGTGCCGGACGTCTGCCGGAGCAGCGTGGCCAGGATCTTGATGGTGGTGGTCTTGCCGGCGCCGTTCAGCCCGAGCAGCCCGGTGACGCGGCCGCCGGGGATCGACAGGTTCAAGCCGTCGACGGCCACCTTCGCCCCGAACTCCTTGCGCAGGTTCACGGTCTCGATCATCAATAACTCCGTTCCATGGCCCTGCGCTCCGCCCAGGGCATCGCGAGGAATCCGGCGGCGGTGTAGGCGAGGCCGAGCGCGACGGCCACGGCGAGGCGGCCTGGATCCAGCCCGGTGCCGCCGGTGAAGACGCCACGGATCACGTCCATGGCGGCCGTCACCGGCACCGCCTCGCCGAGCCACCGGAACGCCTCAGGGAGGTACTCCCTCGGAAAGGTGAAGCCGGACAGTAAGGCGATCGCGTGGAACACACTGTTCTGAGCGATATGCGCCTCGCCGGCGACGATCATCACGTTGCTCAGCACGGCCGACATCCCGAACACCGCCAGAGCCAGCCCCGCCACGGCCAGCCCCGCGTCCACCACCCCCGTCGGCGCCAGCCGAACCCCGAGCAATGCCGCGCACCCGAACAACACCGCCACCTCGACCGCCACCGCGGTGAAGGCGAACGCCGAGAACCCCAGCAGGTACGGCAGGCGGCGCGCCGGAGCCACGATCAGCGCGCCCATCGTGCCCTCGCGCTGCTCCTGGATCATCGCCTTGCCGGTCCAGAGAAAGCCGTGCACGACGAACATGTACGCGGCGGCGCCCACGGCGATGTATCCGAGATAGTCGCCGGTGCCCGCCTTCCCGCGGAACTCCGCGGATATCTCACCACCCGCCACGGCCCGCAGCCCCAGATAGGCCAGCCCGATGGTGAAGACACCCAGCAACAGGGTGCCGATGAAGTACGACCACGGGTAGGCCCGCCTGGTCACCAACCACGACCGTCTCAGGGTCGCCCATGCCACGCTCATGAGTCTCCTTTGGGAACTGACTGAGTTTCTATCAGAGACTCACTTGGCGGTAAAGTCCAGATATGGCTAGGGAGCTGCGCTCGCAGGACATCGAGTGCTCGATCGCCCAGGCGGCCGCCGTGGTGGGCGACTGGTGGAGCCTGCTCATCGTCCGCGAGGTGACGCGCGGCCACCGCCGGTTCGACGACCTGCTGGGCGAACTGGGCATTTCCCGCAAGGTGCTAACGGAACGGCTCAAGCACCTGGTGGAGCACGGGGTGCTGGTACGGGAGCCGTATCAGAGCGGGCCGGTGCGGTACGAGTATGTCCTCACGGACGCGGGGTGGGCACTGGCACCCATGCTGATCACCATGCAGGACTGGGCGGACCGCTGGCTCCTCGGCGACGGCACCCTCACGGGGGTGGCGGCACCACGAAGCGCGGAAGCCGCCCGCGTCCACGCCCTGGTGGGCACCAGCGTCCCCGACCCTCTGCAGTTGCCCAACACCGCCAGCCGTCCGCCAGCCACCACCAACCAGACCGACACCATCGTCACCGAATCCCGAGACGCGGCCACCCATCCGCCACTCACCACCAACCGAACCGGTACCGCCGACCACCCATTGACCACCCCCGGCCAGACCGCCAGCCGTCCACCGGCCACCGTCGCCCGACCCGCGTCGGTGGGTGAGCGGACGCCGTTGCTCGATGTCGTGGCGGACGCGCGGGCGACGGTCCTGTTCGGCTATCCGTCGACGGGCATGCCCGCGCCGCTACCGCCCGGCTGGAGTCAGGTCCCGGGAGCAGCGGGCTGCACGATCGAGAACCGCATCTTCCGCGCCAGGCACGCCGAGTTCGCCGCCCGTGACATCGCCATCCACGGAGTGAGCACTCAGCGACCCGACGAGCAAGCCGCCTTCGCCGCCGCGGAAGACATCCCGTTCCCCCTACTCTCGGACATGGACCTGCGGCTCGCGGCGGCCCTCCGCCTCCCCACGTTCCGCGCCGGTCAAGCCCTGCGGCTCAAGCGCCTGATCCTGGTCGTGGACCGCCTCCGCGTGATCCGCCACGTCATCTTCCCCGTACTGGACATCCCGGCCGCCATCACCGAGGCACTGACAGCCGCCGAAGTCATCACTTGATCCCGCATACGCCCCTGGCGACCGTCGCCCCCCCTAAGAGCTACTAACAGATGATTCGCCGGTCGACCGCTGGTCGAAGGCGTTACGGAGGGTGTAGTCAGCGGTGGCGTAGTCGCCGCCCTGAAGCTGATCACTAGCGAAATAGCGTGCCGCTCCGGGGATCCGGCCGACGTAGGCCTCGGCATCATCGCGAGGACAGTAGCCGAGCCGATCGTCGAGTTCCCAGAACCGGCGGGTGTTGGCGGAGACCGCGTACGCGGCGGTGAAGGTGACGTCGGCCCGGGTTAGTGCGGCCCAGACGAACCCGGCGCAGTCGTAGGGGCTCAGCCATGTGGCCAGGTGTCGCGGCTCGCTCGGCTCCGGCTCCAGGCTGCCGATGCGCAGGCACACCACCTGCAGGCCGAACTTGTCGGCGTACAAGCGGCCCAGGGCTTCCACGGCGACCTTGCTGACGCCGTACAGCCCGTCTGGGCGGGGCGGTATCTGCGCCGAGACCGTCTGCGCGGCCGGATAGCAGCCGGTCAGCCGGTTACTACTGGCCAGCACCACACGCTTGACCCCCGTGCGCCGTGCCGCCTCCAGCACGTGGTGGGTGCCCAAGACGTTGCCTTCCAGAAGGTCGGCGAGCGGCGCCTCGTCCCGCACTCCGGCCAAGTGCACGACCGCGTCGGCACCATCGATGACCGATACCACATCCTCGATGCCGGCCAACTGGGCTTGATGGACCTCCTCGTTCGATCCTTCGGCGGTCAGCGGTGCACGATCGACCGAGATCAGCCGGCGTAGCCGACGCCGTAGCGATTCACGCAGCACAGAGCCAACCTGTCCGGCGGCACCGGTGAGAACGACCGTCTCCACTGTCATGGGGCCGAAGTATGCCAGCGATCACCGACACTTTGATTATACGAGGCGCGCGTTGACCGGCTCTTCCCGTTGCGACCGTCCTGAGCCTCAACTTAATGATCGTTTTAAGTCGTCGCCAGCAGACAATAGCGGCTGCCAGCGTCATGAAGGCCTCTCGGTGACCTCCCGGATCTGGACGGTTATCGCCTTGCGTCGGGTGGTCAGGTGGTCGAATCGACGAGTCTGCCCGCGGGAATCCCGTAATTTACGGTCAACGTCTTCGAAAGCGTCCACATGGGTTCTGCGAACGGTGAGCATGTGGGGTTCCTCCTGGAAGCGGAAGGCCGTGGCCCGTTATGCCACGAGGGCTGGGGACGGGTCCGTCAAGTCACAGCCGATGACCATCGGCACGTCGTGGGCGGTGCGCTGGGTGGCGCACAGCCAGTCGTTGAGCGAGCCGGTGAAATCCGACGGCGGGCCTACCTTGAGGTGAGTGACAAGACCTGTGCCAGGGGGTGGGCCGGCCTCGGGAGAGGCGGCCTGGCCCGTGGCAGGGGGTGGGCCGGCCTTGAGGTAAGCGACCTGGCCAGCGCCGGGAGACGGACTGGCCTTGAGGTAGGCGGCCTGGCCCATGGCAGGGGGTGGATCGGCCTTGAGGTAGGCCGCCTGACCCACGCCAGGAGGTGGATCGGCCTTGAGGTACGCCGCCTGACCCACGCCAGGAGGTGGGCCGGCCTTGAGGTGGGCGATCTGGCCGGCGCCGGGAGACGGACCAACCCTGAGCCGGCCGATGCGGCCGATGCGGCCGATGCGGCCGATGCGGCCGATGCGGCCGTGGCCGGACGGGTCGGCGTCGCAGGGGGTGAGGTGGACGGTGAACGGTGAGCCGCCGTGGCCAGTTGAGGCTTCTATTCGCTGGTGATCGTCGATCACGCGCTCGGTGGCGTCCGGGTGGGTCGCGACGAAGGCCAGGTGATCGGTGACGAGGTGGTTGGCCACTCTGCGGAGCAGGCGCGTGGCGCAGAGACTGTGGGCGCAGGCCGCGCCGTCGAGGGTGATCTCGGGCAGGGCGAAGCGACTCAGCCCCCTGGACGTGACGCGTAGGCAGTCGCAGGCGCCGGTGTCGGCCGGGTCCCACGGCGGGCAGGTGGCGTCCCCGTGCACTTGCACGTCCCAGCCCAGCCAATCGTCGGCCAGCCGGAAGCCGGGCGGCTCGCCCCCAGCCCGGAAGCCATGCGGCGGCTCGCCTACGGTCCGAAATCCGGGCGGCTCACCCACTGCCCGGCCACCGGACGGCTCACCAGCGGTCCCCATGCCAGTCGACTGGCCAGCCATCCGGAAACTGGCCGGCTCGTCAGCGGTCGGCTCGCCAACTGCCCGAGAGGCGGCTGGCTCGCCAGTCCCCCGAAAGCCGGTCGGCTCAGCTCGTCGCCGACGACCGACCGGCCCGGAAGGCGATCCCGAGGCGGCCGAACGGAAGCCGCTGGAGCTGGGTGGCCGCGAGGAAGCGGGGGGATCGTCGGGGTGTCGCTCGCAGGTGAGGAGCGTGATGCCGGTCAGCGGGTCGATGACCAGGCCTCCGCACTCCTGGGCGACCGCGCGGGCTGCGGCGCGGGCCACCTGGACGCTGGTGGGCAGCGCGTGCGGAGGTGCTGTGGAGGAGATCATGACGTGCTGCTGGGCTCTGCGGAGCAAATGACGCTCCTCGACCGCGAGCGTGACGCCGGCCGGTCGCCAAGGGGTGCGGTGATGGGTGACGGTGAGGAGCGGGCTGCCCAGGGCCGCGCTCACCGCCCGTCTGTACGGCCTGCCGACGCGCCATGGCATGAACGACTCGATGTCGAAGGGGACCCGCTCGACGGGGACGATGAAGTGGGACGTCAGCCGGTCGGGCAAGGGGAGAGTGATCTTCAAGAGTGGCCTCCAGAGTGCGGTGAGGCACTCAGGATCGGCGACCGGGAGGCGGGTGCGTGGAGGCGAACGGCGTTCTGGGGATAACCGTCGGCAGCCGACTCAGGACTGTGGACAAAGATGCCGGTCAGGGCGCCGATCTGAAGATCGCCAAAGTCTGCCCCGGCAGCCAGACACCATCCTCGCCAGCAGCAACCGGCTCATCAGAGGCCAGCAGAACAGCCCCCACAGAAACCGGCAAAGTCGCAGAATCAGCCCCAAAATTGACGGTGACGCACAGCGACCCCCGCCACATGACCAGCCACTTCCCCAACGGATCAAACTCCACCCGAACCCCATCGAAGCGCGGATCAGACAGCTCAGGCAGCGCCTTACGCAGCGCGATCAGGTCCCGATACCAGCAGAGCAACGACCAGTGAACCTCCTGCTTCACCTCATCCCAATCAAGCTTGGACCGCAGGAACGTCTCCACCCGCGACGGATCAGGCGCGTCCCACGCGTACCCGAACCCATCGAACTCCCGCTCCCGACGCCCGCCCTCACTCTCACGCAGCTGCGAATCGACGTGGTCGGAGAAGAACAGGAACGGCGTACCGGCCCCCCACTCCTCCCCCATGAACAGCATCGGAGTGAACGGCGAGGTCAGCAGCAGCCCGGCGCCGAGTTTAAGAGCGGAGACAGGCAGCCGGTCGCCCAGCGGCCGGTTGCCGACCTGGTCGTGGTTCTGCAGGCAGGCGACCAGCCGGTGACCGGGCACACCGGCGAACGGCGCGCCGTGCGTGCGGTCGCGGAAGCTCGACCAGCCGCCGTCGTGGACGACACCGCTGGTCAGCGCCTTGGCCAGGGTGGACAGGTTGGTGAAGTCGGCGTAGTAGCCGTGGCTCTCGCCGCTCACCGCGCAGTGCAACGCGTGGTGGACGTCGTCGTTCCACTGCGCGGTCATGCCCAGTCCGCCCGCGTCGCGGGAGCGGACCATGCGGGGGTCGTTCAGGTCGGACTCGGCGATGAGCGACAGCGGCCTGCCCACCGCGCAGGACAGCGCGTCCACCTGGTCGGACAGCTCGGCCAGCAGGTGCGTGGCCCGCCTGTCGTGCAGCGCGTGCACGGCATCGAGCCGCAGCCCGTCGATGTGGTAGTCGCGCAGCCACTGCACCGCGTTCTCGATGAAGTAGCGGCGCACCTCGTCGGACCCGGGCCCGTCGAGATTCACCGCCTCACCCCAATAGCTGCCCTCGAATCCGGCGAAATAGGGCCCGAACGGGTGCAGGAAGTTCCCGGATGGTCCCAGGTGGTTGTAGACGACGTCGAGGATGACGCCGATGCCGGCGCGGTGGCAGGCGTCGACGAACGACTTGAGCCCGTCGGGGCCGCCGTACGTCTCGTTGACCGCGTACAGGTCCACCCCGTCGTAACCCCAGTTGCGCCCGCCGGGCACCGGGGCCACCGGCATGACCTCCACGAAGTCGACGCACAGCTCGACGAGATGCGACAGCTTCTCGATGGCCGCCTCGAACGTGCCGGCCTGGGTGAACGTGCCGATGTGCAGCTCGTAGACCACCGCGCCGCGCAGGTCACGGCCGGTCCACTCGTGGTCGGCCCACGTGTAGCGCGCGTGGTCGTAGACGGCGCTGGGCCCGAAGACGCCGTCGGGCTGCCGGCGGGAGCGGGGGTCGGGGTAGGGGCCCTCGCCGTCGAGTACGTACCGGTAAAGGGTCCCGTGCCCGGCCTCGGGCACGTCGGCCGACCACCAGCCGCCCTGACCGGCGCTCATCGCCCGGCGGCCGTCGAGGACGTCGACCTCCACGGTCGCGGCGTTCGGTGCCCACACCTCAAAGATCATGTCTCTCCAGCAGCGCGACAGGGTATCGGGCGAGCAGGTGAGCAAGGGGGATGCGGCCCGTGTAGAGGCCGCCGGTGAGCAGCTCGCGCCAGGTGCCGGCCGGCAGGGTCAGCGTGGTGCCGCCCCAGCCGAGGCACATCTCCCTCGCCGCCGACGACGACTCGCCGGCCCGTACCTCCTCGGCTTGTGCTCGGCGGGCCAGCCGGACAGGGAGCCGCGTGGCGACCGCGACCACCCGCGGCGGGTCGTCGCCGCGGGCAAAGGCGATCGCGTGCTCCGCCGCCTCTCCGTCCGCCAGGATCGGCGTGTACGGCGCGGCGGGGTCGAGCCGGCGGCGCAGCCGCAGCGCCTGGGTCGTCACGGCGAGCTTGGCCGCGTCCCAGCGGGACATCGGCGACCGCCCGAACGTCACGGGGCGCCGGTTGTCCGGATCGACCAGGGAGAAATCGGTCATCTCATTGCCCTGGTAGACGTCCGGCACCCCCGGCATCATCAACTGGACGAGCTTGGCCCCGAGGGAGTTGGCCATGGCGAAGGCGTCGACGCGTTCGGTGAACTCGCCCACCGGCAACTTCACGGCCGCGCCCGCGAAGTCGCGCAGCCGCTGCTCGTACCCCGGATCCGGCTCTATCCAGGAGATGGAGGTCTTCGCCTCCCGAGCCGCCTTGAGCAGGTATTCCGCGAACCGCTCGCCGGAGATCGGCCAGGCCGCCATGAGGTTCTGCCAGGCCAGGTAGTCGAGCTGCGGGTCGAAGCTCACGGCAGCCGACCATTCGGACACCGCCTGCGCCCACTCGCCGGGCAGCTCCGACAGCACCGACAGCCGGGCACGGACGTCTTCCGAGCGCTTGGTGTCGTGGGTGGACAGCGTGGTCATCGTGTGCGGCCGCATATCGCGGCAGAACGCGTGGAACTCCGCCACCGGAACGCCGAACAGGTCCGGATCACCGCCGACCTCGTTCAGGCACGACAGGGGGAACCACCGGTACAGCGCCGTGTCCTCGACCCCCTTCGCCATGATCGGCCCGCAGGTCTGCTGGAAACGGGTGATCACGTCGGCCGGGCCGTACAGGACCTGCTGGACGAACGGCCGCACGGCGGGCGAGCATTCGGCGGCGGCCCGCTCGACGATCTCCACCGCTTCGGGCGGGGGCGGCTCACCCGGCGCCACGTACGCCCGGTACACCGGCATCGCGCGGAGCAGCTCGGCGACCGCGGCGGGGTCACAGTCGGCGGCGCGGGCCAGGCGGCGGATCTCGGCGCCGAAGAACAGCTCGATCACCTCACGCTTGGCCTCGGCCATCACCGGCCGGAAGCCGGCCGGCTGACCGGTGAGCCGGGTGAACAGCTCGACCAGTGGCGCCTCGCCGGCCGGGTCGACGAACAGGCCGTTGATCCGGTTCAGCACCTCGTAGCCGGTGGTGCCCTCGCAGGCCCAGTCCTCGGGCAGCCGTTCCTCGCCGATGAGGATCTTCTCCACGACCGTCCAGACGCCGCCGGACCTGGCACGCAGCCGTTCGAGGTAGCCGCGCGGATCGGCCAGCCCGTCCGGATGGTCGACGCGCAGCCCGTCGACCAGGCCCTCGTCGAGCAGCCAGAAGATCACCTCATGGGTGGCGAAGAGCACCTCCGGGTCCTCGACGCGCAGTCCGATGAGCGACGACACGTCGAAGAAGCGCCGGTAGCCCGGCCCCTGACGCCAGTCGACCAGCCGGTAGTGCCCGGGGTGGGGGAACACGTGCTCGTGGTAGCGCAGCACGTCGCCGTCGACCACCGGCTCGACGTCGTCGCCGAGCACCGGCAGCGCCACCTTCCCGCCGTCCCAGTCGATGTCGAACCAGCGGGCGTACGGCGAGGCGGGGCCTTCGGCGAGCACGGACCAGAACGGGGCGTTCATGGTGTTCATGTGGTTGGGCACGATGTCGAGGACGATGCCGAGATCCTGCGCGGCCAGCAGCTCGGCCATCTCACGGAACCCTTTGGCGCCGCCGAACTCCTCCCGGATCCGGGAGTGCTCCGTGACGTCGTAGCCATGCAGCGAGCCGGGCGTCGCCTGCAAGATCGGCGACAGGTAGACGTGGCTGACACCCAGATCCCGCAGATAACCGGCGATCTCCCCCACCTGGGCGAACCCGAAGTCAGGCGTCAGCTGAACCCGATAGGTCGAGACCGGCCTAGACACGCCGGAGCACCCGCACGCTGCGACCAGGCACCGCGACCCCTTCCCCTGCTCGGCACATCCGGACGTCGAGGAAGATCGGCATGGCGGTGTCGATCTCGGTCTGCCACATCTCGCCATAATCCTTGGGGATCGTGAACTGGATCGTCTCGTTGTGGGCGTTGAACAGCAGCAGGAACGAGTCGTCCCTGATCGGCCGGCCGCGCCTGTCGGGCTCGGTGATGGCCTCGCCGTTGAGGAAGACGGCCAGCGACTTGGCGTATCCGACATTCCAGTCGTCGTCGGTCATTTCCTCCCCCGTCGGCGTGAGCCACGCGATGTCGTTCAGGCCGCGTACCGGCTTGCCGTAGAAGAAGCGCCTGCGCCGGAAGACCGGATGCTTCTTACGCAGCGCGGCCAGGCGCTGCGTGAACTCCAGCAGCAGCCAGTTCTCCCTGACGTCGGACCAGTCGACCCAGGTCAGCTCGTTGTCCTGGCAGTAGCCGTTGTTGTTACCGTGCTGGGTGCGGCCCAGCTCGTCGCCATGGGACAGCATCGGCACGCCCTGCGACAGGAAGAGCGTGGTCAGGAAGTTGCGCTTCTGCTGCTCGCGCAGCGACTCGATGGCCAGGCTCGCCGGACCCTCCGCGCCGCAGTTCCAGGACCGGTTGTCGTCGGTGCCGTCGCGGTTGCCCTCCTTGTTGGCCTCGTTGTGCTTGCCGTCGTACGAGACCAGGTCCTGAAGGGTGAAGCCGTCGTGGCAGGTGACGAAGTTGATCGAGGCGGCGGGACGGCGGCTGTCGTCCAGGTAGAGGTCGCTGGAGCCGGTGAACCTGGAGCCGAACTCGGGCAGCGTCGCGGGCTGTCCGCGCCACAGGTCGCGGATGGTGTCGCGGTAGCGGCCGTTCCACTCCGTCCATCGCGACGGGAAGTTGCCGACCTGGTAACCGCCCGGCCCCAGGTCCCACGGCTCGGCGATGAGCTTGATCTGCGACAGCACCGGGTCCTGCTGGACCAGGTCGAAGAAGGAGCTCAGCCGGTCGACCTCGTGCAGCTCCCTGGCCAGGGTCGAGGCCAGGTCGAAGCGGAACCCGTCGACGTGCATCTCGATGACCCAGTAGCGGAGCGAATCCATGATCATCTGGAGTACGTGGGGCGAGCGCATGAGCAGGCTGTTGCCGGTGCCCGTGGTGTCCAGGTAGTAACGCTTGTCGCCGTCGACCAGCCGGTAGTAGTCGGGGTTGTCGATGCCCCGGAACGACAGCGTCGGACCGAGATGGTTGCCCTCGGCCGTGTGGTTGTAGACGACGTCGAGGATGACCTCGATCCCCGCCTCGTGCAGCGCCCGCACCATGGCCTTGAACTCCAGCACCTGGCCGCCCCGCTGACCCTGGCTGGAGTAGCGGTTGTGCGGCGCGAAGAAGCCGATCGAGTTGTAGCCCCAGTAGTTGGACAGCCCGCGCTGCTCCAGGATGTCGTCGGTGACGTACTGATGGACGGGCATCAGTTCGATCGCCGTCACGCCGAGCTTGGTGAGGTGATCGATGATCTCCGGGTGGCCGAGTGCGGCGTATGTGCCGCGTACGTGCTCGGGGATCTTCGGGTTGCTGATGGTCAGGCCGCGCACGTGCGCCTCGTAGATCACCGTGTCGTGGTACGGCGTCGCGGGCGGCCTGTCGTGTCCCCACCCGAAGAATGGATTTATCACGACAGAGCGGGGGACATAGGGCGCCGAGTCGGCGTCATTGCGCGCGTCGGGCTGCCCGAAAGGGTAGCCGTACACCGCCTCGTTCCAGGTGACGCCGCCCTCGATCGCCATCGCGTACGGGTCGAGCAGCAGCTTGGCCGGATTGCACCGCAACCCGTTCGCCGGCTCGTAGGGCCCGTGGACGCGATAGCCGTAGCGCTGGCCCGGCCCGATGCCCGGCAGGTAGCCATGCCAGATGAACCCGTCCACCTCGGTGAGCGGAACCCTGGACTCGGTGCTGTCCTCGGAGAACAGGCAGAGCTCAACCTTGTCGGCGGCCTCCGTATAGAGGGAGAAGTTGGTGCCCGCCCCGTCATAGGTCGCCCCGAGAGGATAGGGGTCTCCCGGCCAGATTTCGATCATCGAGGCTCCCTTGCCGTCGTTCCCATGTTCCGTTCCCTCGCTTCGCCGGACAAGCCCAGCCTCGAATGAGGCGCCCGGTCTGGCGAAGCGACAGGTCCTTCTCATAAGACGGCTTTGCACGCTTTTTGCCGGTGGGCCGCCTCTGACGGCGCGGTATCAGAAGCGGCCCACGTTCACAGCGTTCCTCTGGCGGAGCGAGACTCCTCAGACAGGGTTCGGACGGAACGCCCCTGCCGGATGACTTCGAGCAGCACCCAGTGCGGACTGCCCGAGCGCGGCCGGACGACCACCTCGCTCGCCCAGCAGGCGGCCGCGATGACGTCCCGGCCCTGCCCGATGGCCGAAGGCGTGGTCCCGGCCCGGCACCACACCCAGACGCGCTCGCCGAACGGAGCCGGCGCGCACCACACGATGACCGGGATCTTGCCCCGCCTGTTGACGACGTACGCCTCGACGAGGCCTACACGGATCCGGTGCGCGGTGACCACGCACCGGATCCGCCCCCACGCCCCTGACCGCGCGGGCGGCCAGAGGACGATCACGGCGGGCACGGCAACCACCGCCAGGGAGATGGGACCGAACGAGGTGACGATCAGATAGGCGAGGAGAGGCAGGCAGACGACCGTCGTGACCTCATACCGCCACCGCCAGAGCACGACCAGGGGATTCGGCCGTGATATGGGGGTGGTGGCACGGTTCAGCTCATCCAGGAGACGCCGGTTCATCGCCGCACTCTGCCCAACCCCAGGCAGGCGCGGCACAGACCCTGCCTGGTGACGCCGTCGCCCTCGCAGGCGGCGCAACGTACGTAGGTGTCGAACTCCGGGGCGCGATAGACCCTCATGAGCGGGGCCGGCCGGCGCACCTGCCAGCCCCGTCCCCTGGCCCTGGCGTCCAGCTCGGCGAACGCCCAGGCGTCGAGGACTTCGAGCAGGCCGGCCAGAAGGCGACGGACGGGATTACTTACGGTCGATTTTCTGGTTATGTTGCTAACATCCATGGTGGATCGTCCTTCTGCTCTGGCAGTGGGGGATGATCGTTCTTCAGCTGGGCCGGTGCGGCTACACCGGTCCAGCTTCGTGTCCTGGTCCCCGCTCCGGTCGAAGCCGAGCTCCGGGACCGGGTGGGTCCTCCTACGGGCATCACGTCCTCCTTCTTCTCGGTGGTTGTTTACCCGAAATGCGCATGCCTATGGCAATTGCCATAGGAACATGTCGGTGACGTTTGCCTTACTCACATGCCGCAGGCAATCACCTGGGCATAGGATCTCGGCACGGCGTCACGAAGAGGTGATCGGCGATGATCAGCGAATCCGACATTTCTGGATATCGAATATCAAATAGCCCATTTCCCTCTGGAGGGTGGGCAATCACCCTGCTTCCGCGAGATCATCGAGTCTCTGCGCGTGGCGATCTCCGACCGCGCCGCCCAGATGGATGAGGGATGATGGCCAACCCCACCCTGCGCCAGCGGCAGCTGGCCAAGCGGCTACGCGAGATGCGCGCCGAGGCCGGACTGAGCATCGCCGAGGTCGCCGAGCAACTGCTCTGCTCCCCCGCCAAGGTCAGCCGCATCGAGACGGCCCAGCGACGGGCCAGCCTGCGCGACGTCCGCGACCTGTGCCGGCTTTACGAGGTCACCGACCCGACAGAGCTGATGACGCTCGCCCGCGAGGCGCAGCAGCTGAGCTGGTGGCAGGATTCGGAGGACGTGGGCTTCCGGCCGCTCATCGGGCTGGAGACCGAGGCCGTCGAGATCGCCGAGTATGAGACCACCACGATTCCGGGGCTGCTCCAGACCGAGGACTACGCCAGGGCCGTGATCCAGGGTTTCCTGCCGCGCATCGGGGCCGACGTACTCGATGAACGCGTGGCGGTCCGCATGAAGCGCCAGGAGACCCTGCACAAGCTGTCACCACCGCGCTACTGGGTCCTGCTCGACGAGTCCGCGCTGCACCGCCATGTCGGCGGCCCATCGACCATGTCGGCGCAGCTGACCCAGCTCGCCGAGCTGAGCCACCTGCCGCATGTCACCGTTCAGGTCGTCCCCTACACCATCGGCGCCCATATGGGATTCGACAGCGCGTTCATGCTGCTGAGGTTCGCCCCCAGCGCCGGGGTGGCCAACACCGTCTACTTCGACACCCTCGCCGGGCAGATCTTCCTGGAGAAGCCCAGCCAGCTCGATCGCTTCGAGGAGGTGCTCAACCACCTTCGCGCCGCGGCACTCGACCCCGGCGACTCCCGGAAACGGATATTGGAGCAGCGTTATGTCTTCGCAGCTCACAAAGGTTGAAAACGCTTCACCAAGCGTCCGAAATTACCAGCGGTACTTGCCAGGCGGGGTTTAGCATGCGTCGTAATCATTACGGCGCGCTCCTGCTAGGAGACCCGCCATTCCCAGGCAGGAGAGTGACAATGACCTCGCATCCTCAGCTGGAGCCTAAGTGGCGGGTCTCTTCCCGCTGCAACAACGGCAGTTGTGTCGCCGTGGCGGAGCTTCCGAACGGTCGAATCGCCATCCGCGACACCAAGGTGGCTGGGGGCGACATCCTGCAGTTCTCTCCTGAAGAGTGGGCCAGCTTCATCGGGAGCATCAAGGGGTAGCGCTCGAAGACGTGCGGGGGCGGGCGGAGGCCGCCTGCCCCTTGCGTGACATCCGCCCCATGGCTCCCAGTATGGGCGAGATGTCGGGTTACCATGGCGGAGCACTATGCCCTGCCGCCGACCCCCTGCGAGGTACCGCATGAGTTCCCCCCAGGCTCCGCGCGATCTGACCTGGCACTCGTGCAACAACGGCAATTGCGTGGAGGTAGCGAAGCAAGCCGACAGAGTCCTGCTCCGAGTCGGCACAGACTCCACGGGCGCACATCTGTCGTTGACCCGGCACGACTGGGAAGGCTTCCGAGACGGCATCAAAGCCGGGACTTTCGACACCGTCTAGCCGCCCCTGATCTGGGTATCCGCCCCTGACAGCAGGGAAAGGTTTGACCGTTCACCGCCTGGCTATCTACCGATGTCATGGGCGGATTCAAGAATTTCCTGTTACGTGGAAACATCGTCGAGCTGGCGGTCGCGGTGATCATCGGCGCGACCTTCAGCGGCCTGGTGCAGGCGCTGGTCTCCGATCTGGTCACACCACTGATCGGGGCGATCACCGGCGGGAGGCAGCCGAACTTCGCCGACTACTCGTTCACCGTCAACGGGAGCCAGTTCAAGTACGGCGACTTCCTCAACCACCTCCTCACCTTCGTGATCATCGCGGCGGTGGTCTACTGGCTGATCGTGATGCCGATGACCCGGCTGATCGGCCTGTTCGACAGGAACAAGGCCGCGACGACCAGGCAGTGCCCGGAATGCCTGAGCGAGATCCCCATCGAGGCGCGCCGATGCGCCCACTGCACCGCAGAACTGGTTCCGGAGTCCGAGAAGCCGCGCTAGACGCGGTCATGAAGATGGGGCGTTCCCGCTTGTCCGGGGGTGAGTGCCACCAAGTGCGGCTCTATCCGACAAGATGAGCGGGTGAGCGTTGAGTTGATGGTCTGGGACGAGTCCGCGCCGATCAGCAGGGATCAGGCGCGGGCCGCCTACCTCGCGGTCAAGAAGAGCGAACCCGTCGCGGACGTCGTGCCGGAGGTCGCCAAAGAGCTGCCCGGCGTGGCCACGGTCTATCCCGGACATGTGCTGGTGACGATGGACCTCGACACGATGGACGAGATGTCGGCCCAGGTGTTCACCGTCGCGCGGGCTCATGGACTCGTCTGCTACGACCCGCAGCGCGATCTCGTGCACAATGTGGCGCCGCTCGGCGTCTATGAGGGCATGCAGCTCCACACCGGCGACGGCATGATCGTGCACGACCCTGACCTCGGGCTGGTGCATGACGTGCTGGCCACCATGTCGCCGCAGAACCCGTTCGTCACGCTGGTGAACTTCGGGCGCCACTTCCTCCAGGTGTCCCCCGGCTACGAGCTGGAGTACAAGGAAGAGGCGCTGGCGCGGACGATGGTGGCCGAGCTGGCGGAGGTCCAGCGGGCCTTCCACGAGTACGCCACCGGAGACCGGTCGTTCCTCTCCCGCCACGACTGGACCGCTTAGCGGATCAGAGGACCTGGCGGAACAGGTCCGGGTCGACGTTGCCGCCGGACAGCACCAGCACCGTCCGGCCCTCGGGGACGCGGCCCGACAGGTAGGCCGCCGTCGTGACCGCTCCGCTCGGCTCCGCCACCAGGCGGGCCGACCGGGCCAGGTGGCCCATGGCGTGGCGGATCTCGTCCTCCGACACGGTGACGATGCCGTCGAGGTGCTCCCGCAGGTGCGCGAACGTCAGCTCGGACAGGTCGGCCCGCAACCCGTCGGCGATCGTACGGAAGGTCCTGGCCGGCTCCCAGCTGACCGGCCGCCCCGCCGCCAGGCCCTCGGCCGCGTCGGCCGCGAGCTCCGGTTCGACGCCCAGCACGGTGACCTCCGGCTTCAGCGCCTTGACGGCCGCGGCGATGCCCGAGGCGAGGCCACCCCCGCTGACCGGCACCATCACCACCTCGACGTCCGGCAGATCCGCCACGATCTCCAGGCCGATCGTGCCCTGACCGGCGATCACCGCCAGATGGTCGTACGGCGGGACCATGGTCAGCTCCCGCTCCTCGGCCAGCTTCAGGGCCGCGACGATCCGCTGCTCGGGCGGCACGACGACCAGCTCGGCACCGTGCCCCTTGATCGCCGCCGCCTTGACCTCGGGCGTCCCCTCGGGCACCACGACGACGCACGGCACGCCGAACTGCTTGGCCGCGTACGCCAGCGCCTGGCCGTGATTGCCGGACGAGTGGGTGACGACCCCGTCGGGCCGCAGCACGGCGACGGCGTTGTAGGCACCGCGGATCTTGAACGAGCCCACCCGTTGCAGGCTCTCCGGCTTGACCCAGACCTCTCCCATGGGCACCAGCGGGGTCCGCACGACGACTGGCTTGATGCGCTCGGCCGCCGCACGGATATCGTCGATCGTTACCAGCTCCATACGCCCACCATACGTTCTCGATGATCGACGGCAGGTGGGGGGAAAGAGGACCGATGCAGCAAGTCAGAACCCTGTACCCGCCCATCGAGCCCTACGACTCGGGCCTGCTCGACGTGGGCGACGGTAACCAGATCTACTGGGAGGTCTGCGGCAATCCGGACGGCAAGCCCGCGGTCATGCTTCACGGCGGCCCCGGCGGTGGCTGTGGCACGGGGCATCGCCGCCAGTGGAACCCCGAGCTGTATCGCATCGTCCTGTTCGACCAGCGCAACTGCGGCCGGAGCCTGCCGCATGCCAGCGATCCGGGCACCTCGCTCGAGGCCAACACCACCTGGCATCTGGTCGCCGACATGGAGCGGCTGCGCGAGCACCTGGGCATCGACAGGTGGCAGGTGTTCGGCGGGTCGTGGGGCAGCAGCCTGGCCCTGGCGTACGCCCAGACGCATCCGGACAGGACCACCGAACTGGTACTGCGCGGTATCTTCACCCTCCGCCCCGGCGAACTCCACTGGTTCTACCAGGAGGGCGCTTCCCACCTCTTCCCGGACGCGTGGGAGTCGTTCCTCGCGCCGATCCCCGTCGAGGAGCGCGGTGATCTGATCGCCGCCTTCCGCGCCCGGCTGGAGGGGGACGATCCCGAGGCGCGGCTGGCCGCGGCCAGGGCGTGGGCGCAGTGGGAGGGCAAAACGGTCACGCTGCGGCCCGATCCCGAACTGGTCGAGGAGTTCGGCGAGGCGAAGATGGCGCTGGCGTTCGCGCGGATCGAGAACCACTACTTCACGCACCTGGGCTGGTTCGAGCCCGAGCAGCTGATCAGGAACGTGGACCGGATCCGCCATGTCCCGGGCGTCATCGTGCAGGGCCGCCACGACGTGTGCACGCCCATGTCCACCGCCTGGGACCTGCACAGGGCGTGGCCGGAGGCGCGGTTCGAGGTGGTGGACGACGCCGGGCACGCCGCCACCGAGCCGGGGATCGTCAGCCGGCTCGTTGCGGCGACAGACGGCTTCGCGCCAGCCGTACCATCGGCGTGACGGCCCCCACCAGCAGCAGCGTGCAGAGCGGGGCCAGCACCAAGCCGATCAGGAGGCCCGCGGCGACGTCATGCGGATAGTGCACGCCGACGAACACCCGTGAGAACGCCATGACCGCCGCCAGCGGGAGCACCACCCAGGCCAGGGCGCGCCAGGCCAGGATGAGCGCCCCGGCGGCGCCGGCGGCGATGACGGAGTGGTTGCTCGGGAACGACCAGTCGCTCGGGGGCGGGCACTCGGCGATCGTCGCGATCCCGCCCCGGCACGGCCGCTCCTCCTGGACGAACGTCTTCAGGACCTCGCTGAGAACGTACGCGCACACCACACCGGCGGGTCCGGCGATCGGGATCGCCAGGTCGCGCGCCGGCGCGTTCCTCGCCCGCCACCAGCACAGCGCGAACAGCGCCGCGAAGACGAACAGCCCGGCGTCTGTACCCACCTCGGCGAGGGTATGCAGCCACGCGGGCGTGGTGAGAGCGAAGTCGACGATGTCGCGGTACACACATGTCCAATCCATGTACGGGTGATGGACACCACCTTACGAACGATCATCACCCGGCGCCTCGGCCGAAAGTCCAAGGGTCCAAGGAGAGGACCCGGCAGGCTCCGCGTATTCCCAGGTGAGATCGGGTAGGGAGGCAGTCGTGATCGGAGAGCACGTGATCGTCGGCTACACCGGCGAGTCAGGGGGAGGCGACGCTCTCGCCTTGGGCGCCGCGATCACGCGGGTCACCGGCGGCGAGCTCACGGTGGCCTCGATCTACCCGCCGGGCAGCCCAGGGCAGGCGGTCGAGGCGCAGGCCAACCTGGCGCACGCGGCGGAGGAGCTGGGCGGGGTGCCGGCCGAGTACATGGCGTTCGAGAGCAGGGGTCCCGGGCGCGGGCTGTCGGTGCTGGCCAGCCGGATCAAGGCCGATCTGATCGTGGTCGGCTCGGCGGACGGCGGCCAGAACGGCCGCATCTCGATCGGCGCGACCTCCGACCACCTGCTCCACCTGTCGACCGAGGCGGTGATGCTGGCGCCCGCCGGCTACCAGCCGCCGGACGATCCCTCCCGGCTCACGCTCGCCTACGTCCACCGCCCGCAGTGCGACGAGGCCGTCGAGCGGGTCGCGCAGGCCGCGCTCAGGCTCGGCGTGCCGCTCCGGCTGATCACCCTCGACCTGCGTACGGAGGATCCGGGGCGACTCGGTGACGACCTGGCACTGGCCGTACGGCTGGCCTGGGAGTCGACCGGGATCGAGGCCGAGGCGGAGATCGCCGAAGGGCACGACGTGACCGCGGCGCTGGAGACGCTCGAATGGCGACCCGGCGAGTTGCTGATCTGCGCGGCCAGTGAGGACGCGCAGCCGCACCGGGTGTTCCTCGGGGAGCTGGCGATGAAGGTGCTGCGGGCCTCCTCCTGTCCCGTCACCGTGCTGCCGCGCGGGTTCTCCTGACCTGCCCGTACAGCTCCAGGTAGCGGTCGGCCATGACAGCCGGCGAGAAGCGGCGGCGGGCCTCCCGGCGGCACGCCTCGGGATCGAGCTCGTCCACCCGCAGCATCCACTCGGCCAGTTCCTCCTCCGTGTCGGCCAGGAACCCGGTCCGGCCGTGGTCGATGATCTCGGGTAGGCAGCCGCGGCGCAGCCCCACCGGCGGCACTCCCAGGGCGAGGGCCTCGACGACGGCCGTGCCGCCGGGCTCGTCCCACTGGATGGGGAACAGCGCGGCGCGGGCCGAGGCGTAGAGCGCGTCGCGGGTCTCGCCCCCCACCGAGCCGACCCAGCTGACCAGGTCGCCGTCGAGATAGGGCGTGACCGCGTGCACGTGGTAGCGGACGTCGGGGTGGCCGTTCAGCGGATGGTCCGGGTCCTGGACGATGGCCTCCAGCTCGGCGGGGGTGTTCAGGCCGCTCACCGGGCCCGCGAGGACCAGCGGGAGGCCGAGCTTCTGGCAGATCCTGGCCGCCACATGCGTGCCCTTGAGCCCGCAGATCCGGCCCATCGCGATGAAGTGCTCGCCCCGTTCGGTACGCAGGTCGCGGTCGGCGAGCGGGGTGGCCAGGTGGATGGCGCCGAGCGAGGCGGCACGCAGCGCGGCGGGCGCGCGGGCGAGCTGGGAGTCCGAGACGCCGTTGACCGCGATCGACCGCGGGAACGCTCCGTAGAAGGCGGCGTGCTTACGCAGGTCCCAGTGCAGGGTGTGCAGGACGGGCGGCCCGCCGAGCGCGGACAGCACGGCCGGGCCGACCACCTCCAGGTGGTCGTGGACGAGGTCGAGGTCGTCGCGGCGGCCGACTTCGAGCGCCACGCGGGCCTGGTGCGCGTGCGCGAGCCCCATGACCTGGTTGTACGGCTTCTGCAGCTCGGCGAACTGGCCTTCGTCGAAGACGCTGATCAGCTCGTCCACCTCGAGCGTGCTCGATCCGACGGAGGCCAGGACCACCCGCACCCCGCGCTCGCGCAGGGCGGGGACCAGCGTGGCCACCACGTTCTCGATTCCGCCGTAGCCCGGAGGCGGCACCGGCAGCCACGGTCCGGCGTTCACCAGGACGTTCATGCCACGTCCTCGATGGCCAGGGACGCGAGGGGCGGGCGCTCGGCCACGGCCATGTCCACCAGGTCGGCCTGCCCGTCGAGCCCGAACTGCAGCAGCCGGTGTTCGGGCGGAATGGCGGACAGCACGCGGCCCTGGCGCTCCAGCCGCGACCAGGCGGTGAGCATGATCTGCCCGGCCATCCGGCTCAGCGCGGGCATGGCCTGGTGCCCGTGCACCCGGACGCCCAGATCCACCTGGGCCATCGCGTCCAGCCCGACCAGCTCCAGCAGGTCCACCAGCAGCCCGAACTCCACCCCGTACTCGGTGACGAACGGCACCTTCTCCAGCGCTTCGCGGCGGGCGGCGTACTCCCCGCCGAGCGGCTGGACGAATCCCGCCAGTTCCGGCCAGAACATGTTGAGCAGCGGCCGCGCGACCAGTTCGGTGACCCGCCCGCCCCCGCCGCGCGACAACACCCCGTCGGCGCCGGTGAAGGGCCGCTCGTAGGCGGCCTTGACGAACTGGATCCGCTGGTCGACGAGCAGCGGCCCGAGCAGCCCGGAGACGAAGTGCGCGCCGAAATTACGCAGATCCGCGTCCACGAACACGATCAGCTCCCCGCTGGCGGCCGCCAGCCCCTTCCACAGCGCCTCTCCCTTGCCGGTCAGCGGCGGCAGATGCGAGAGCACGGCGTCCTGCGCCACCACCCGGGCCCCCGCCGCGGCCGCCCGGGCGGCGGTCGTGTCGGTGGAGTTCGAATCGACCACGAGGATCTCGTCCACGAGGGGCGCCCGCTCGACGAGATCGCGACGGATCACGCCGACGATGTTGCCAACGGTCCGCTCTTCGTCACGGGCAGGCAAGACAACACTTACCGTGGTCCTTCCCTTGGCCAAGAGGAGGGAGTCGACCGGCCACTCGGCTGCGACGCTCGAGTGCGGCCCGTACCACTCCTGGACCTTGGCCAATGCGCGCAGATCTGTCTCCATGCGGTTAGCCCCGATCTCTTCCGGTCAGGTCGCCGACATCTGCCCCGTCAATACATCTTCGAACATGTTTGTTTCATTCCACGCAAATGTGGGATAAGCCGGACTGTGTTCCCCACAACTCGTGTCGGCATCATCGGTGCCGGAAATGTCGCCGCTCGTCACGCGGACGTGCTGTCCGGTTTCTCCGACGTGACGATCGCGGGAATCGCCGACACAGATCCCCGAAGATCCGGGGCTCTGGCCGAGCGGCACGGCTGCCCTGCCTACGGAAGCCATGCCGACCTTCTGGACGCCGGCGGTATGGACGCGGTCTATATCTGCGTGCCTCCTTTTGCGCACGGTAACCCGGAACAGGATGTTCTATCGTGCAATCTCCCGATTTTTGTAGAAAAGCCGCTTTCGCTTGACCTGTCCACAGCGGAAAAGATCGCGACCGAAATCGACCGCCGGGGCCTGCCCTCGGCGGTCGGGCACCATTGGCGCTACCTGGACATAGTCGACCAGGCCCGCGAGGTGCTGGCCGACCGTCCGGTACGGCTGGCGCTGGGCCACTGGCTGGACAAAGTGCCCCCGGTCGGCTGGTGGCTGAAGCCTGAGATGTCGGGCGGCCAACTGGTCGAGCAGGCCATCCATGTCCTCGACCTGGCCAGGGTTCTGGTGGGCGAGGTGACGATGGTGCATGCCGTGCCGGCGGAGAACGCCACAGACGGAGAGGTCGATCGGGCCACGGCGGCGGTGCTGCGGTTCGCCGGCGGCGCCGCCGGGATGCTCGCCGCGACCAGCCTGCTCGCGCGCAAGCACCGGGCGGGGCTGGAGGTGCACGCCGAGGGCGTCTCGCTCGACCTGAGCGAGGACCGGCTGCTGGTGGACGGCGAGACCACCGTCCAGGACGGCGGGGAGGCGAAGGTGCGGGTGGACCGGACCTTCATCGACGCCGTCCAGGGCAAGGAGGCCGATGTGCGGGTGCCGTACCGGGAGGCGCTGAAGACCCACCGGCTGGCGCTGGCCCTCGCGCGGTCCGCGGCCGAAGGAAGGCCGGTGACGACACCCGATGTGTGAGGTGCTGAGCATCGAGGCGCCGGGCGAGATCACGCTGGTCCAGGAGAAGCTCCCGGCCGTGCCCGAAGGCGGGTTCCGGGTGGTGACCACGTACAGCGGGATCTCGGCGGGCACCGAGCTGACCTACGTCAAAGGCAGCAACCCCTACCTGTCCGCGACCTGGGATCCGGCGCTCGGGCTGTTCACCGAGGGCACCCCGTCGATCGGCTATCCGGTGCGCGGCATCGGATACATGCAGGTGGGCAGGGTAGTGGAGACCCGTACGCGGGCCGTGCGCGAGGGAGCGCTGGTCGCGATGGCCTATGGGCACCGCACCGGCTACGTGGCCGATCCGATGACCGACCGGTTCGTGGAGCTGCCCGGCGACCTCGACCCGATGCTCGGCGTCTTCGTCGCCCACATGGGGCCGATCTGCGCGAACGGGCTGCTGCACGCCGCCACCGACCTGCACGGTCCCAGCGTCAGGGATCTCGGCGACGGCGTACGCGGGCGGCGCGTGGCCGTCGTCGGCGCGGGCGTGGTCGGGCTGCTGACGGCGTCCTTCGCCCTCGCGTACGGCGCGGCGGAGGTCGTGGTCGTGGACGAGACCCCGGCCAGGCTCGACATCGCCGAGGCGCTCGGTACCGAGGTCCTGACCTTCGACGAGGATCCGGCCGTCGAACTGAAGCGACGCTGGCGGCACGCGCCCAACGACCGCGGCGCCGACGTGGTCTTCCAATGTCGCGGCAGGCCCCGCGCCCTCGCCCTGGCGCTGAGGCTGATCAGACCGCAGGGCACGGTGATCGACCTGGCCTTCTACACCGACGGCGCCGATGAGGTGCGGCTGGGCGAGGAGTTCCACCACAACGGCCTCTCGCTGCGCAGCGCCCAGATCGGCCGGGTGCCGCGCGGGCTGGCCCACGCCTGGGATCGGGAGCGGCTGTCGTACGAGACGATCGCGCTGCTCAGACAGCGGGGCGACGGGCTACGTGAACACGTGATCACCGATGTCGTCGGCTTCGCCGAGGCCCCCCAGTTCCTGGCCGATCTCGCCGCGCGCAGGAGGCACTCCGTCCAGGCCGTGCTCCGCGACCACGTCGAGGATGAGCGCGGCTGACCAGCTGAAGTCATGGCAGCCGTGACCCTGCAGGCTGAACGGGTCAAAGTACTCGCGGAAGCCGGACTCCGTGACCGCCCTGATCATGCCGTCGGCGAGCGGGGCCGCCAGGTCGGGGCGGCGGTGCCGCAGGCCCTGCCAGACCAGCCAGGTCAGGTTGATCCAGCTCGGCCCGCGCCAGTAGCGCGCCGGGTCGAACTCCGGCGCGGCGGGCGCGAAGCTGGGCAGCACGCCGTCCTTCAGCCCGAACCGGTCGAGCGCCGTGCCGATCACCGCGTTGACGATGTCGCGCGGCAGGTCGGGCAGCATGAGCGGCACCAGCCCGGCCGCGCTGTTGGAGCGGATCGGGCAGCCGGTGAGCACGTCGCGGGCGTGGAAGAGGCCGTCGTCGTAGAGATGCTCGACCATGGCCGCGGTGACCGCGGCGGCCTCGCGGTGGTGCGGCTCCGGGTCGCCGCCGCACACCTTCGCGATCTTCGCCAGCGTCAGCTCCGCCACGCCGTACGCGGCGTTGAACAGCGGGTCCTCGACGCAGAACGCCCCAGGCCGGCGGTAGCCGGTGTCGCGGTAGGCGCGGGCGAGCTCGGTGTAGCGCTCGTAGTCGAGATCGGTGGGCCGCTCGTCGGCGCTGACGTGGGTGAGGTCCCTGCGCGTGACGCCGGCGGGCCCGGTCTCGACGGCGGCCAGCGGGACGTCCCAGGCCGGACTGTTGTCCATGCCCGACTCCCACGGATGCACGATCGAGATCAGCCCCTCGGGCGAGCGCCGCGCGGTGCGCAGGAACTGCTGCTGCGCCACCAGCCGGGGATAGACCCTGCGCAGGAAGGCCGGGTTCGGCTCGGCCAGATGCACCTGCCAGGCGGCCAGGGCGTGCACGGGCGGCTGCACGATGCCGGAGGTCGCCCAGCCGGACGGGGCCCGCGCCTCCCAGAACTCCGGGCCGGGGAAGTAGGCGCCCTCGGGCACCTTGGGGTTGAACGCGATGTGCGGCACCCTGCCGTCGCGCCACTGGGCGCCGAACAGGGCGAGCAGCTCCGACCTGGCCCGGCGCGGGGACCAGCGGGCGTTGCCGATCGCGATGAAGGCGGAGTCCCAGCTCCACTGGTGGGGATAGAGGCGGCGGGAGGGCACTGTGTAGCTGCCGTCCCAGTTGGCGACCAGCACGCGCACGGCGTCGCGGAGGATCATAGGAACTTCCTGATGAAGGCCGCCGTCTGCGGAAGGACGATCTCGGCCTCACCGCGCAGGCGGCATTCGAGCGCGAGATAGCCCTCATAGCCGAGGGCGTCGAGCGTGGCCAGTTGCGCTCCCCAGTCGAGGTGGCCGGTGCCGGGCTCGTTCCTGTTCGACTCGCTGATCTGCATGTGCGCGAGGTAGGGTGCCGCCTCCATCAGCGAGCGGCAGGGATCGTCCTCTTCGATGTTCATGTGATAGGTGTCGCCGACGACCCTGATGGAGTCCGTCGAGCAGTACGACACGGCCTCGGCGAGGGTGTTGACCATGTGGTTCTCGTAGCGGTTGAGCGGCTCCAGCATGATCAGCACGCCGTTGCGCTGCGCGTGTTCGCCGAGCAGGCCCAGCGCCTCGGTGAGCACCTCGCGGTCCTCGTGGGGGCTGCGCGGCGGCTCGAACGGCGGCAGCCTGCGCGAGAACTGCCCCCAGGAGGCGGGCGTCATCACCCCGATGCCGCCGAGCTCGGCGATGACCGTGAGCTGCGACCTGAGCTGCTGGATCGCGTCCATGCGCTTGGCGGGGTCGAAGTCGCCGATGAAGTGCGGCATGTCCACGCACACCGTCGGCATGACCACGCCGTCGGCGAGTGCCCGCTTGAGCTCGGTCAGCCGGTTGGCGAAGTGGAAGTCCCCCTTCCCGCGCAGCTCGATCGCGTCGAACCCGGCGTCGATCGCGAACGCGAACTTCTCCTGCAGGGAACGGCCGGGCAGAAGCTGCTCCTGTACGGCGAGCTTCACAGTGACCCCTCTTTCGGCGAATCCTCTTTCGGTGATTCCTCGTTCAGCGAATCCTCGATCGGCGCATCCTCGAACTCGAAGACGAGCTGGAGCACCTCGGACGGGTGCTTGTCGATCAGGTCGAAGGCGCTGGCCGCGCCGCCGACGGGCACGACGTGGCTGACCAGGCTGAGCACGTCGATCTCACCCGCGTGGACGAGGTCCATGAACGTGCGCTGCAGGCGCTCGACGTCCCAGCGGTGAGACAGCCAGGACGCGACGCCGCCGATCTGGGAAGAGACGAGCTGCACCTGGTTGTGGTGGAACTCCTCGCCCAGCCGGAGCCCGATGCCGTCGCCCTGGTAGAAGCCGCCGGCCACGACCCTGCCGCCCTTGCGGACGGTCCTGATCGCCTCGTGCAGGCCCAGGTGGCTGCCGCTCAGCTCGATGGCCGTGTCGGCGCCCTCGATCCGCTTGCGGATGAACTCGGCCACGGAGCCGGAGGTGATGTCGAACGTCTCGGCCGCGCCGTACTGCCTGGAGAGCTCGAGGCGGCCCGGAATGGCGTCGGCGGCCACGACCCGGGCACCGCTCAGCACGGCGAGGCGGGTGGCCAGCAGGCCGATGACGCCCTGTCCGAAGATCGCGATCTGGTCGCCCAGGTGCACGTCGGCGGCGTGCACGGCGTTGAGCGCGATCGCGCCCACCCGGGCGAAGACGCCGCCCAGCGGGTCGGCGCCGGGCGGCAGCACGTGGCCGACCAGCTTCTCCGCGGGCACCACCGCCTCGGCCCGGTGGCCCCAGATGCCCCAGACGAGGTGACCGACGGGTGGGTCGGCGACATCGGGCGCCGCCTCCACCACCTCGCCGACCTCCTGGTAGCCCCAGCCGGTCAGCGGGTAGGCGTGCGTCTGTCCCTCAAGGAACAGCCGCTGCTCCGTGTCCCACTTCCGGGTGAGATAGGGATTGGTGCCGCGATAGGCGGTGAGTTCGGTGCCGGCGGAGACTCCCGAGTAGATCGTGCGGACACGCACGCAACCCGGCTCGAGCTCGGCGGGCGACTCCAGGCCGACGCGGACACGGCCTGGCTCTTCAAAGGTGATGACGCGCATTCCCCACACTTACGCTTTATGATCAGACAAAAGTTTAAGGTTTAGTAGTCGTTTGCACACCATAGTCGTGCTCAGAACACTCTTAAGTCTACGACTTCCGCCAGAGCCGACTACCTAAATTTGGGTTTTTACCAAAGTGTCTTCCGGTAAGCGATCTTACCGGCATAAGCCGCCCCGGGGTCGCATTCCTTGATCGGCGCGCCAGAAAGACCGTGAACGAACACGACGGGGGTACAGACGGGTCTCGGTATCGCACCGCTAGTTGTGTCGTGTCGGTTCAGGGTAAATGCGGCGTATCCCCGTTCGGAGGAGCGTGCCATGCCGAAGAAGGTAGCCGCCGTCCTCTCCGTCGCGTTGCTGGCCGCGGCCTCGCTGGCCGCGTGTGGCGACGACGCCGGGAAGGCCGCCAACGAGATCACGGTCTGGACCGAGGAGAACCTCGAGGACCGCATGACCGTGCAGAACCAGATCATCGCCGACTTCACCCGGAAGACCGGCATCAAGGTCAAGCTGGTCGGCGTGGCCGAGGACCAGTTCAGCCAGGTCGTCACCGCCGCCGCGGCCGCGGGGAACCTGCCCGACGTCATCGGGGCCCTGCCGCTGGCGTCCATCAGGGAACTGGAGGCCAACGACCTGCTCGACACGGAGACGCCGGGCCGGATCATCGACAAGCTGGGCAAGGGCGACTTCTCGGCGCGGGCCCTGGAGCTCGACACGTCGGGCGGGAAGCTGCTGGCCGTACCGAGTGACGCGTGGGCGCAGCTGATCCTCTACCGCAAGGACCTGTTCCAGAAGGCCGGGCTGGAGCGGCCCGACACCTACGAGGCGCTGGAGGCGGCCGCGGCGAAGCTCAACACCGGCGGGGTCGCGGGCATCACGCTGGCCATCGCGCCGAAGGACTCGTTCACCGCGCAGAGCTTCGAGCACGTGGCGCTCGCCAACGGCTGCCAGCTGGTCGACAACTCCGGAAATGTCACCCTTGACTCGCCACAGTGTGTGAAGGCCTTCGCGTACTACTCGAAGCTGGCGAAGGACTACTCGGTCAAGGGCAAGCAGGACGTCGACTCCACCCGGGCCACCTACTTCGCCGGCAAGGCGGCGATGACCATCTGGTCGTCGTTCATCCTGGACGAGCTGGCGGGGCTGCGTGACGACGCGCTGCCCAGTTGCGCCGAGTGCCGGCAGGATCCCGAGTGGCTGGCCAAGAACACCGGGGTGGTCACGGCGCTGAAGGGCCCCGACGGCACGCCCGCCCAGTACGGGGAGATCGTCTCCTGGGCCGTCACCCGCGACGCCGCCAAGGATTCCGCCGCGCAGTTCGTCTCGTACATGATGAACGAGGGCTACGAGCGGTGGATCGGGATGGCGCCCGAGGGCAAGTTCCCGACCCGGAAGGGGTTCGCCGACAAGTGGAACAAGCTGCCCGCCGGAGTCGACACCAAGAAGCCGCTCGCGGACGTCTACCCGGCCGACGTGCTCGACGCGCTGCGTAAGAGTCCGGACACGTTCGCCCGCTGGGGCATCCCCCAGGGGCAGGGCAAGCTGGTCGGGGCCACGATGGGCGAGCTGCCCGTGCCCAAGGCGCTGAGCCAGATCGTGGACGGCTCGCTCACCCCGCAGGCCGCGGCGGAGCAGGCCAAGAAGGACGTGGAGACCATCAAGCGCGGGATCCGGCAGTGAGGGACCGCCGTGGCGGAACACTTCGGGAGCAGGAGGGCAGGGCGGGACTGGCGCTGATCTCCCCGACGCTGGTCATCACGCTCGTCGTGGTGGTGCTGCCGCTGTTCTGGGCGATCATGCTGGCGTTCCAGGACGTCCGGCTGATCAACATCCGCCGGGTGGGCGTTTTCGGGCACTACACGCTGGAGAACTTCAGCTACGTCGTGTCCGAGCCGGGGTTCTGGACGGCTCTGGTCAACACGCTCGTCTACACCGTGGCGGGCACCGGCCTGTCGATCCTGATCGGGCTGGTGGCCGCGCTGGCGCTGCGCGACCGCTTCAAGGGCCGCACGCTGGTCAGGGCGTCCATCCTGGTGCCGTACGTGGCGCCGGTGGTGGCGGTGGCCTTCCTGTGGGAGACGATGCTGAACCCCCAGTACGGCATCGTGAACTCCTGGCTGAGCGAGCCCATCGCCTTCCTCACCCAGGCCAAGGGCACCTTCCTCGGCATCCAGGTGCCGGTGGCGCTGCTCACCGTGATCGCGTTCGAGGCGTGGCGGTATTTCCCGTTCGCCTTCCTGTTCATCCTGGCCCGGTTGCAGGCGCTGCCGGCGGAGCTGGACGAGGCGGCCGTGGTCGACGGTGCCACGCCGACGCAGCGCTTCCGGTATGTGATCCTGCCGCAGCTCTGGAGGATCATCGCGCTGCTGTCGGTGCTGCGGTTCGTGTTCACCTTCACCAAGTTCGACGACGTCTACCTGCTCACCGGCGGCGGGGCCGGCACGGAGGTGGTGAGCGTGCGCGTCTACAACTTCCTGACCGCGCGCGACGACATCGGCGCGTCGGCCGCCCAGGCGATCGTGCTGGCGGTCGTCCTGGTGGTGTTCCTGGTCCTGTACCTCAGGTTCTTCTCGGGGGGTGAGCGTGAGCAGGGATAGGTTCGAGCGCGGGCTGTTCCGGGTGCTGAAGCCGCTGGTGATCGTCTTCCTGTTCGTGGTCACCGCTTTCCCGTTCTTCTACATGGTGACGCTGTCGCTGCGCGACATCCAGGAGCTGATCCTGGACCCCGGCTCCCTCTGGCCGCGCAGCCTCACCTTCGACACCTACGCGAACGTGCTGACCAAGCAGGGCTTCCTGAGCTTCATGCGCAACAGCGCGATCGTGGCGGTCTCGTCGGTGGCGATCACGCTGCTGATCTCGATCCCGGGCGCGTACGCGGTGGCCAGGCTGCGGTTCTTCGGGCGGCGCCAGGTGCATTTCGTGTTCCTGGCCGTGTACCTGTTTCCGGCGATCGTGCTGGCCATCCCGCTGTTCGTGCTCTTCACGATGCTCGGGCTTCGAGGGTCTTTGCTGGGATTGATCCTGGTTTATAGCGCACAGACGGTGCCCGTCACGGTATACATGCTCCGCAATTACTTCGAGACCGTGCCGCAGAGCGTGGAGGAGGCGGCTGCGATCGACGGCTGCACCCGCCTGTCGACCATCTGGCGGGTGGTGCTGCCGCTGTCCAAGCCCGCGCTCATGGCCACCGGCCTGTACGCGTTCATGATCGCCTGGAACGAGTTCCTGTTCGCCCTGCTCTTCCTCGTCGAGAAACGGGAGAGCTGGACGGTCTCGCTGGGACTCTCTCAGCTGGCGGGCAGTATCGAGATCCCGACGACGGTTCTCATGGCAGGATCGGTGGTTCTGACACTGCCCATCGTGATCGTGTTCTTCGCCAGTGAGCGGCTCCTGACCGAGGGACTCACGGCAGGAGCGGAGAAGGGATAACCATGCTGACGGCAGGGCAGATCCTCCAGCTGATCCGCCATGGAACCTGCCGTACCCGCAAGGAGCTCATCGCCCGCACCGGCCTGTCCCGATCGACGATCACCGAACGGGTGGACCGGCTGATCGAGGCCGGATACATCCACGAGTCCGGTGTCGGCGCCTCCGGGGGCGGGCGACCGCCCTCGGTGCTCGACGTCGACGCGACCAAGCGCCTGGTGCTGGTGGCCGACCTGGGCGCCAGCCACGCGCGCGTGGCGCTGACCGACCTCGCGGCTCGGCCGATGGCCGAGGAGCACGCCGAGATACGCATCGACCGCGGCCCCGAGTCCGTCCTCTCCTGGATCCGGCAGGCCTTCCAGCGCCTGCTGGACCGCTCGGGACGGACGTCCGACCAGGTGTGCGGCATCGGCATGGACCTGCCGGGCTCGGTGGACCACAGCTCCGGCCGGATGATCAGGTCGTTCCTGATGCCCGGCTGGGACGACCACCCGATCGGCGCGGCGCTGCGGGAGGCGTTCAACGTGCCGGTCCTGGTCGAGAACGACGCCAACGCGATGGCGTTCGGCGAGTGGTGGTCCTGCTGGCGGCACAGCCGGTCGCTGCTCCTGCTCAAGGTCTCCACGGGCATCGGCACCGGCATCGTCCTCGACGGCCAGATCTACCGCGGCGTCGAGGACGCCGCCGGGAACATCGGCCACGTCCGGCTGCACGAGAGCGACGACCGCGTCTGCACCTGCGGCTCCCGGGGCTGCGTCGCCTCGCTGGCCAGCGGCCACGCCCTCGCCTCCAACCTCGGCAGGCAGACCAGCCGCGAGGTCGTCCGCCTGGTCCAGGCCGGCGACCCGACGGCCATCGCCCTCACCCAGGAGGCGGGCCGCACGGTCGGCGTGGTCCTCGCCACCGCGGTCAGCCTGCTCAACCCCGCCGTCCTGGTGCTGGCGGGCGACATGGCGGAGACCGGGGAGCACTACCTGACGGGCATCAGGGAGAGCGTGTACCGCCGCAGCCTGCCGTACACGACCCGCAACCTGGAGATCGTGAACAGCTCGCTGGGTGACCGCGCGGGGATCGTGGGGACGGCGGTGCTCGTCATCGAGCACGTCCTGTCTCCCGCCGCCGTCGACGCCGCCCTCGCCGGCCCGCCGCGGACGAACGCGGTGTGACGATCTCTGGCCGTCAACCCAGAGCCCGGAGGAGGCGGTCACGCGCATCGACGAGCGAGGGGCCGTACCAGGTCAGATCACGTCCGCTCACCAGCACGCACCTGTGGCCGGGAAACGACTCCGGCCCGTCGCCGGCACTGAACGCATAGGGCTCGTCGGGCAGGACCACCAGGTCGGCGCCCCGCTCCACCAACTCGGCCAGCGCGATCTTGGGATACCGCTCGGCGTGACCGGCATAGAGGTTGCGCACACCGAGCCGTCCGAGCACGTCGCCGGTGAACGTGTCGCGCCCCACCACCATCCACGGCCGCCGCCAGATCGGGATGATCGCGGTCCGGCGTACCTCCACCGGCTCGGCCCACACCGACTCCGCCCGATCGAGCCATTCGGGCCGCGCGGTCCGGCAGGCGTGCCGGAACATCCGGTCAAGCGATCGGAACGCCTCCTCCACGGTCTCGATCCGGGTGACCCACACCGCGATGCCCGCCTCCCGCAGCGCGTCGATGTCCGGCTGCCGGTTCTCCTCGGCGTTGGCGAGCACCACGTCGGGGGCGAGCCGCAGGATGGCGTCGAGGTCGGGGTTCTTGGTCCCCCGCACCCTGACCACGTCCAGGTCCGCCGGGTGCGAGCACCAGTCGGTCGCGCCGGCCAACGCCTCCGGGACGGTCGCGGCCACGGACTCGGTGAGCGAGGGCACCAGTGACACGATCCGCCGGACGTTCGAGGGCACATGGACGGGTGCACCGGTGTCGTCAAGGCTCACACTCGCACTTTAGACCGCCACCAGAGGGACAAAAGTGACTAAAGGCAAGTAACGCCCAGCGTGCTGGAATATCACCCCAAGTGAGGCCACACATCCGTAGAATCCCGAGAATAGATCGTTAACTATCGATCGGGGGATCGCTGGTTGGAGCGCGAATCGCTGGGCTTCGACCCGAACACGCCCAACGTCGCCCGGCTGTACGACTACTATCTCGGCGGGAAAGATCATTTCCCTGCCGATCGGCGGGCCGCTGAGCGGATTCTGCGGGTTGCTCCAGAAGTGCGGGCCGCCGCCCGCGCCAACCGGGCCTTCCTCGGTCGTGCCGTACGCTTCCTCGCCGGCCTCGGCGTCACCCAGTTCCTCGACATCGGTACGGGCCTGCCGACGCGGGACAACGTGCACGAGGTGGCCAGATCGGTCGCGCCCGAGTCGAAGGTGGTCTACGTCGACCGCGACCCGGTCGTGCTGGTCCATGCCCGCGCGCTGCTGGCGGGGAGCGGCCAGACCACTGTGGTGGAGGGCGATCTCCGCGATCCCCACGACATCATGAAAAATCCGGATGTGGTGGAGGCGCTGGACTTCGATCAGCCGGTGGGCGTCCTGCTCGTCGCGATCATGCACTTCATCGGCGAGGCCGACGATCCCCTGCGCATCATGACCGCCATCCGCGAATCCCTGGCCCCAGGCAGCTATCTCGTCATGTCCCACGGCACCAGCGACGCCCGCGCCGCCGCCGTCAGCAAGGGCACCGAGGTCTACCGCCGGACCGACGCTCCCCTGACCCTGCGTACCCGCCACCGGATCGAGGAGCTGCTGGAGGGGTTCGAGCTGGTCGAGCCGGGCCTGACCTGGCTGCCGCAGTGGCGCCCGGACCAGGCCGATCTGATCGACTTCGCGGATCACCCCGAGTCGTCGCTCATCCTCTGCGGGGTGGGCAGGAAGAGCTGAGACCCGGGGCCTCCGCACTACGGCTTTACTTGAGCGCGCTCAGCGCACCCTCGTAATCGGGCTCCTGGGTGATCTCGGGCACCAGCTCGGCGTAGATGACCCGGTTGTCGCCGTCGAGCACGATGACCGCGCGCGCGGCCAGGCCGGCCAGCGGCCCGGTCTCCTGCGCCACGCCGTAGTCGCGCAGGAACTCGCGCCCCCGCATGAGCGACAGCATGGTCACGTTGTCGAGCCCCTCGCTGCCGCAGAACCGCTTCTGCGCGAACGGCAGGTCGGCCGAGACGCACAGCACCGCGACGCCGGGGTGCTCGGATGCCACCTGGTTGAACCGGCGCACCGAGGCGGCGCAGACGCCCGTGTCGACGCTCGGGAAGATGTTGAGCACCTTGGTCGCGGAGCCGAAACCGGCCAGCGTGGTGTCACCCAGATCCCCGCCCACCAGCTGGAACGCGGGCGCCTGGTCGCCGGGCTTCAGGAACGTGCCGCCCACGGTGATCGGGTTGCCCTTGAAAGTGACGTCGGACATGAATACCTCCAGTTAGCGATAGTGCCCCGACCTGCAATCCTATCGACGCCCACGGGACCGCACAGAACCTCAACAGATCCTCAACACCCGCGGACCTACCTTCCTCTCATCGAGCACATCGAACACATCGAGAGAGGAACACGACAATGAACATCACCCTCCGCAAGTCGCTCGCCGCTCTGGTCATCGCCGGAGCCGCGTCCGCCGGCCTGGTGGCCGCCGCCCCCGCCCAGGCCAGCGCGCTGGGCAAGGTCCCGTCCTGCGTGAGCCTCTGGCAGAAGACCGGCACTGTCACCAAGACCGGCTACGCCTACAACGGGTGCGGCCGCTGGATGAACATGAAGATCGTCTGGACGCACGGCTCCGATGGCTCCTGCCAGTCCGTGGCCCCGAAGGGGACCATCTGGAGCAAGGTGCCCAGGGGCGTCCGCACGTTCGACGGCGCGAAGTACTGCTGACTCAGACGTTGCGCCGGTATTGTCCCCCGGCTTCGAACAGCGCGTCCGTGATCTGGCCGAGCGAGCAGACGCGGGCCGCCTCCATCAACACCTCGAACGCGTTGCCGTCCGACATGGCGACGTCCCGCAACCGGGCCAGCGCCGCGGGGGCCTCGGCCCGGTTGCGGTCGTGGAAGGCGTGCAGGCGGTCGAGCTGGGACCGCTTCTCGTCCTCGGTCCCCCTGGCGAGCTCCACCTTCTTCTGGTGGGGCTCGTCGCCGCGCGGGTTGCGGAAGGTGTTGACGCCGACGATGGGCAGCGAGCCGTCGTGCTTGCGCGACTCGTACAGCATCGACTCGTCCTGGATCCTGCCGCGCTGGTAGCCGGTCTCCATGGCGCCCAGCACGCCGCCCCGCTCCGACAGCCGCTCGAACTCCCGCAGCACCGCCTCCTCCACCAGGTCGGTGAGCTCGTCGATGATGAACGAGCCCTGAAGCGGGTTCTCGTTGCGGGCCAGGCCCCACTCGCGGTTGATGATGAGCTGGATCGCCATCGCCCTGCGCACCGAGTCGGCCGACGGCGTGGTCACGGCCTCGTCGAAGGCGTTGGTGTGCAGGCTGTTGCAGTTGTCGTAGATGGCGATCAGCGCCTGCAGGGTGGTGCGGATGTCGTTGAAGTCCATCTCCTGGGCGTGCAGGGACCGGCCCGAGGTCTGGACGTGGTACTTGAGTTTCTGCGACCGCTCCGCCGCGCCGTACTTCTCCCGCATCGCGACCGCCCAGACGCGGCGGGCCACCCGCCCGAGCACGCTGTACTCGGGGTCCATGCCGTTGGAGAAGAAGAACGACAGGTTCGGTGCGAAGTCGTCGATCCGCATCCCCCTCGCCAGGTACGCCTCGACGTAGGTGAAGCCGTTGGCCAGGGTGAAGGCGAGCTGGCTGATCGGGTTGGCCCCGGCTTCGGCGATGTGGTAGCCGGAGATCGACACCGAGTAGAAGTTGCGCACGCTGTTGCGGATGAACCACTCCTGGATGTCGGCCATCATCCGCAGCGAGAACTCCGTGGAGAAGATGCAGGTGTTCTGGCCCTGGTCCTCCTTGAGGATGTCGGCCTGGACGGTCCCCCTGACGGTGGCGAGGGTCCGCGCGCGCAGCTCACGCTCCTCCTCCTCGTACGCGCGGCGCCCGTGCTCGGCCTCGAACCGTTCGAGTGTCTGGTCGATCGCGGCGTTGAGGAAGAAGGCGAGGATCGTCGGGGCCGGGCCGTTGATCGTCATCGACACCGAGGTGCTGGGACTCGTCAGATCGAACCCGTCGTAGAGCACCTTCATGTCGTCGAGTGTCGCGATGGACACGCCGGACGTGCCCACCTTGCCGTAGATGTCGGGCCGCAGGTCGGGGTCGTGCCCGTACAGGGTCACCGAGTCGAACGCGGTGGACAACCTCGTCGAGGACTGATCCCCGGACAGCAGCTTGAAGCGCCTGTTCGTCCGGAACGGATCGCCCTCTCCGGCGAACATCCTGGTGGGGTCCTCGTCGTCCCGCTTGAACGCGAACACCCCGGCGGTGAACGGGAAGCTGCCCGGCAGGTTCTCGCTCCGCAGGAACCTGAGCAGCTCACCATGGTCGGTGTAGCGGGGCAGGGCCACCCGGGGGATGCGGTTGCCCGAGAGGGTCTCGCGCCAGAGGGGGGTGTGGATCTCCCGGTCGCGCACCTTCACGACCAGCTCATCGGCGGTGTACTGCTCCTTGATGGCGGGCCAGCCGTCCAGGAGCGTGCGGCTCTCGTCGCTCAGCTCGCTCTCGGCCGTGGCCGCGAGCTCGGCCAGCCTGCCGTCGGTCCGGCTCTCGCCCGTTGCGGCCTCGGTCCGGCTCTCGTCCGTCGCGGCCGCCGCGCCCTCGTCCAGCAGGGCCTGGACGGCCGTGAGCTGCTGACGGCGGCGGGCCACCTCCGCCTGGGCGAGCGTCTCCGCGTGGTAGTCGCGGACGGTCTCGGCGATCTCGGCGAGGTAGCGGACGCGCGGCGGGGGGACGATCGCGGCGGCGACCTGGGACGTCCGGCCGCGCACCGGCGCCAGCAGGCCCGGCTCGGTCCGCATGCCCTTGCCCACCAGCACCTCCTTGAGGTGGTGGTAGAGCGCGGTGACTCCGGCGTCGTTGTAGCGGGCGGCGATCGTGCCGAACACCGGCATGTCGTCGGGCGCTACCCCGAACGCCTCGCGGTTGCGGACCAACTGGCGGCGGACGTCGCGCAGGGCGTCCTCCGCTCCGCGCCGCTCGTACTTGTTGATCACGACGGCCTCGGCGAAGTCGAGCATGTCGATCTTCTCCAGCTGGGAGGCCGCGCCGAACTCCGGGGTCATGACGTAGATGGGCACGTCCACGTGCGGCACGATCCCGGCGTCGCCCTGCCCGATGCCCGGGGTCTCCACGATGACCAGGTCGTAGCCGGCGGCCCGGCAGGCGGTGATCACGTCGTCGAGGCAGACGGGGACCTCGTTGGCGGCGCCCCTGGTGGCCAGCGAGCGGAAGTAGGTCTGCGGGCCGAGGCTGTTCATCCGGATGCGGTCGCCGAGCAGCGCTCCCCCGCCGCGTCTGCGGGTCGGGTCGATCGCGATGATGGCGATGCGCAGCTTGTCGTCGTTGTCCACGCGGAGGCGGTGGACGAGCTCGTCGGTGAGCGACGACTTCCCGGAGCCACCGGTGCCGGTGATGCCGAGCACAGGAGCGCGAGTGTCGCCCTGGCGGGCACCGGCGGCACGCAGGCCCTCCAGGAGCGCGGCGGGGGCGCGGCCCGACTCGATCAGGGTGATCGCCCTGGCCAGGGCCGCCTGGTCGCCGGAGCCGACGGCCTCGACCGAGGGGACGCCGTCCAGCTCGACGTCGCACTCCTCGATCAGCTTGTTGATCATGCCGGGCAGGCCGTAGCGCTGGCCGTCCTCCGGCGAGAAGATACGGGTGACGCCACGGGAGTGCAGCAGGTCGATCTCGTCCTGGACGATGACGCCGCCGCCACCGCCGTACACCTTCACGTGCCCCGCGCCACGCTCGCGCAGCAGGTCCACCAGGTAGCTGAAGAACTCCACGTGGCCGCCCTGGTAGGAGCTGATCGCCACGCCCTGGACGTCCTCCTGGACGGCGGCGGTGACGATCTCGTCCACGGAACGGTTGTGCCCGAGATGGATGACCTCCGCCCCCTGCGACTGGAGGATCCGCCGCATGATGTTGATCGCCGCGTCGTGGCCGTCGAACAGCGCCGCGGCGGTCACGAAACGGACAGGGTTCACCGGTACGTGCACGCCTGATCACTCCTTTGTGGGGGCTACCCCAACAAGATACTAGGACGTCCTACTAATTCCCAACGTTTCCCGGCGGGGTAGTAATCCCGGCATGCGAGCACTGACGTTGCAGCCGGGTGTACAGGGATCTCTCGCGGTGGAAGAGGTCCCCGATCCAGCGCCGAAGCCGGGCGAACTCCTGGTGCGGGGACTGGCCGTGGGTGTGTGCGGGACCGACAGGGAGCTCGCCGCGGCCGAGTTCGGCTGGCCGTCGGACCGGCGCATGATCCTCGGCCACGAGTCGCTCGGCCGGGTGATCGAGGCGCCCGCCGACTCCGGCTTCTCCCCCGGTGACCTCGTGGTCGGCGTGGTGCGCCGCCCCGACCCCGAGCCGTGCCCGGCGTGCGCCAGGGACGAGTTCGACATGTGCCGCAACGGCCGTTACACCGAGCGCGGCATCAAGGAGCTCGACGGGTACGGCAGCGAGCACTGGACCGTCGAGACCGGCTACGCGGTGCCGCTGGATCCGGCGCTGGAGCCGGTGGGCATGCTGATCGAGCCGGCGTCGGTGGTCGCCAAGGCCTGGGAGCACATCGAGCGCATAGGCTCACGCGCCGGGTTCGAGCCGCGCTCGGCACTCATCACCGGCGCCGGGCCGATCGGCCTGCTCGCGGCCCTGCTCGGCAGGCAGCGCGGGCTGGAGGTGCACGTGCTCGACCGGGTCGCCGGCGGGCTCAAGCCGGAGCTGGTGACCGCGCTCGGCGGCACCTACCACAGCGGCTCGGCGCTCGACGCGGTCGGTGACCTCCGGCCCGACGTCATCATCGAGGCCACGGGCACCGGGCGGCTGATCATCGACGCGATGACCCGCACCGCCGCCGCCGGCATCGTCTGCCTCACGGGCGTCTCCCCGTCCGGCGCGCCGCTGCCGATGGACGTGGAAGGGGCCAACCGCCACCTCGTGCTCACGAACAGCGTGGTCTTCGGATCGGTCAACGGCAACCAGCACCACTTCCGGCTCGCCGCCGACGCGCTGGCCGCGGCGGATCTCGGATGGCTGGAGCGGCTGATCACCCGGCGGCTGCCGCTGGAGCGGGCGTTCGAGGCGTTCCAGCCGGGCACCGACGACGTCAAGGTCGTCATCGACCTGTGACGGTCAGGAACGCGGTTCGTACGGCTTGCGGCGGGTGGTGGAGTGGTGGGGGGTCTGCGCGGGCACGAGAGCCCTGGGCGGATCGGGCGGGCCACCCACCCGGACCGGCTCGAGAGGCGCCTCGGCGTAGCTGGCGGATCTCGTGTCCTTCGCACCGGTACGCGCTGCCGACTTGGCGGCGGCGGAACGCTTGGCCGACGCTCGCTTGGCGGCGGCGGACTTGGCGGCGGCGGACTGCGCCGGCTTTTCGGTGGCGGGGCGCGGCTTGGGGCTGCCGGACTGCGGCTTCGCGGGCGGGGGCTCGGTGGCCGCGGGCTTGCCGGACGCCTTCCATGGCCAGGTGAAGCGGCGGTGGGTGCCGCGGCGGCGGCCCGCCAGGCGTAAGGAGACCAGGACCGTGGTGAGCACCATCACGGTGAGCAGGGCCAGCGGGGACCCCAGGACGTCCAACGGCGATCCCTGCGGCGCCGGCTGCGGCTGGCGGGCCAGCGGGTGCTCGGTGGACCGGATGTCGTTCGGCGTGGCGTTGGCCTGCACCAGGCGCGGCAGGCCGTACCCGACGACGTCCTTGTGCATGTCGCGGGACTTGCGCTTGAGCCAGACGCGGTCGACGTTGGCCTCGATCGTGTGGATCTTCTTGCCGTCGATCCGTTCGACGATGCCGACGTGATCGATGCCCTTGTAGCTCTTGCCACCTCCCCAGTCGTAGAAGACCAGGGCTCCGGGCTCGGGCTGCTGGGACCAGGCGCCCTGCTTGATGAACCAGGCCGCGTGCGAGGGGGTCCAGGCGAACTGGCCGACGTAGTCACCGACCCCGGCCTTGTCGGCCGCCCAGGCGATGAACATGTCGCACCACGGCGCGTCCCGGTATTGCGGGTCCTTGACGCGATCCGCGTACCACTGCCCGAACTTGGTGAGCTGGCCGCCCTTCTCGCGGTAGCCGACCTCCCCACGCACCTCTTTCAGCAGACTTGCCGCGATCGAGTCCAGGATCCACTCCTCCAGAAAAACCGGCAGATCACGATGGACTGTAGTAGCGACATCGCGCCCGCGCGCCGAACACTAGGAAAGTGTCAACCTATGAGGCGAAATTTCGGCTATGTGACTGGTGAGGCTGGTGGGACTGACTACTACGCGGGACCGTACTCAGGCTCCCGCACCCACCCGGAAGATCTGCTCGTCGCCCGCGCCCGGCGCCACCACGTCGGCGACGATCACGGTCACGTTGTCCGGCGAGCCGCCCTCGTTGGCCAGGTCGATCAGCCGCTGGACGGCCGCCGCCGGGTCTGTCACCGTGGTCAGCACCTCGTGCAGGACCTCGGGCCCGAGCACGGTGGTGAGCCCGTCAGAACAGAGGAGATAGCGATCATCCGGCTCGGCTTCGCGCAGCGCCATGTCCGGCTCCGCCCGGCCCTCGCTGCCCAGCACGCGCAGCACCATCGACCGGCGCGGGTGCACTGCGGCCTGATCCTCTGTTATCCGTCCTTCGTCCACCATGGACTGCACAAGTGTGTGATCCTTGGTCATCTGGTAGAGAGCACCATCGCGCAGCAGGTATCCGCGGGAGTCACCGAGATGAGCAAGGGCGAACCGGTAACCGTCCCACAGCATGGCGGTCACCGTGGTCCCCATCCCCCTGCGCGCGGGGTCGATGTCCGCCAGCTCCACCAGCCTGCGGGCCGCCTCGTGCACGGCACCCTCCAGGGCGGCCTCCAGGTCCGAGCCCGTTTCGGGAAGCGTGGCATCCAGCTCGCGCATGACGGCGATCGCAGCCGAACTCGCCAGCTCGCCGGCCGCGTGTCCGCCCATCCCGTCGGCCACCACGATCAAGCGGCCACTCGCATAGCCGGAGTCCTCGTTCTGCTCCCTGCGGCGGCCCACGTCTGATCCGGCGGCATAGCGGATGTTGTGCTTCATACCCAGCAGTAAATCATTGGTTGAAAGACTTCACAAGCAGATGCACTGAAGACTCTTGTGAACTACTGTGGGCTCCATGACCCACGACCCGACCGTGAACGCCGGGGACATAGCCCGGCTCGCCGGTGTCGGGCGGGCCGCGGTGAGCAACTGGCGCCGCCGCCACGACGACTTCCCTCTGCCCATCGGCGGCACCGCCAATCAGCCGTTGTTCTCGCTGCGCCAGGTCGAATCATGGTTGCGGCGCTATGGGAAGTCCTACCAGGTCTCACTGGGAGATCGCGTGTGGCAACGCCTGAAAGCCGCCGGCGATTTGCGGCTGGGCGAGTTGGTGGCCCAGGCCGGCCTCTTGCTGACCACAGGCGAGAGCAAGCTGGAGCCCGAGCTGGCCGGATTGCTGGCCGAGCTGGCCGAGCAGCACGATCCGCTCACCGCCTACGAATTCCTCTGCGAACGCTACCTGGAGGCGCACTCCCGCCAGCTCTCCGTCACGCGTGACGACGTGGCCGAGCTGATGGTCGGGCTCGTCCACACCGACGGCGCGACGATCCTCGACCCCGCCTGCGGCGTCGGCACCCTCTTGCTGAACTCCGGGACCGCCAAGGTGCTCGGCCAGGACCTCAGCGATACCTCGGCGCTCATCACCGCCGCGCGGCTGCGGCTGCGCGGCGCCGAGGCGGAGGTGGTGCCCGGCGACTCGATGCGCCACGACGGCTTCGCCGGGGTGAAGGCCGACGCGGTCATCTGCGACCCGCCGTTCAACGAGCGGGCCTGGGGCTACGAGGAGCTGACCGGCGATCCCCGCTGGGAGTACGGCCTGCCGCCGCGCGGCGAGCCCGAGCTGGCCTGGGTCCAGCACTGCCTCACCCATGTCAGGCCCGGCGGCATGGTGGCCATGCTGATGCCCCCGGCCGCGGCCAGCCGCAAGGCGGGCCGGCGGATCCGGGCCAACCTGCTGCGCGCCGGCGCCCTGCGTGCCGTGGTCGCGCTGGCGGGCTCCGACCTGTGGCTGCTGCGCCGCCCGGCCGCGGGCGAGCGCCCGCCGTCCGATGTGCTGATCGTCGACGCCACGGCCGATCACTCCGTCGTCGGGCCGGCGTGGCGGGCCTATCTCGACGACCGCTCCGACCAGACCGTACGCATCATCGACCTGCTGGCCGACGAGGTCGACATGACCCCGGCCCGCCACCAGCGGCGCGACGACCTCGGGCGGGCGTTCACCGAGGCCCGCGACCGGTTTCTGGCCGCGGCGGCCAGCCCGCCCGACCTCAAGGTGCTCGACGAGCCGCTCGACCAGCCCGTCACCACGGTCGGCGACCTGATCAAGGAGGGCCTGCTGACCACGCTCCAGGCGCCGCCCAAGATGGCGACCGGCGGCGGCGACGTCTCGATGCTCACCGCCGACGACGTGACCAGCGGCGCCACGGCCTCCGGCCGGGCCCCGGCGCAGCAGGGGCTCGTCCAGGTCCAGCCGGGCGACGTGGTGGCGTCCTACTCCAGCGTGCGGGTGATGGCCGAGGGCGGCTGCGTGCTCGGCCCGCATCTGACGCTCTACCGGGTCGACGCGCGCCGCCTCGACCCCGACTTCCTGGCCGGCCACCTGCGGGCCGCCGGCGGGCGCGCGACCACCGGCTCCAGCCGCTTCGACGTGCGCCGCACCCGCCTGCCCCGCCTCCCGCTCAAGGACCAGAAGTCCTACGGTGAAGCCTTCAGACAGCTCGCGGTGCTCGAAGACGCGCTGCGCGAGACCTCGGCGCTCGGTCAGACACTCATCCGGCTCGGCCTCGACGGCCTGACCGACGGCCACCTGCACCCGCAATCTTGACGGTGTAGTTTTTTCCCGAAAAGGGGCGGCGGGGAGGGGCCAATGGTCATCGGTGACCGATATGTGCTCGACCATCTCCCGCTCGGCCAGGGCGGCATGGGGGCCGTCTACGCGGGCCACGACCGCCACCTCGACCGCCGGGTGGCGGTGAAGCTGCTCCACCTGCCGAGCGGCCCCGATGAGGAGTTGGAGCGCCGCTTCATCCGCGAAGCGCGCATCCTGGCCAGGCTGGAGCATCCGGGTGCCCCGGTGCTCTACGACTTCGGCACCCACGAGCAGCGCCTCTACCAGGTGATGCAGTTCATCGAGGGCGTCACGGTGGCCGACGTGGTCAGCGAGCACGGCCCGCTGCCGGTGCCGTGGGCCGCCGCGATCGCCGCCCAGGCGTGCGCGGTCCTGTCGGCCGCCCACTCCCTGTCGATCTGCCATCGCGACCTCAAGCCGACCAACCTGATGCTCTGCCCCGACGGCAGCGTGAAGGTGCTCGACTTCGGGCTGGCCCTGCTGCGGGACGCCGACGTCACCACGTTCACCAGGATCGGCCAGATCCTCGGCACGCCCGCATACATGGCTCCCGAGCAGATCCAGCACGGGATCGCCGAGCCGCGCAGCGATCTCTACGCGCTGGGCTGCGTGCTGCACGAGATGCTGACGGGCCGCCAGCTGTTCACCGGGCCGACCGACTACGTGGTCTTCGAGAAGCAGGTCAAGGAGCGTCCGCCCGCGATCCCGGACCTGCCGGAGGCGCTGGGCGCGCTCCTGGCCGGGCTGCTGGAGAAGAAGCCGGGCGACCGGCCCGCCGACGCCGACACGCTGTACGAGCGGCTGGAGCCGTTCGCGGTCGGCCTGCCGATGCTGCCCGGCTTCCTGACCAGGTCGCCGAGCCCGGGCCGGATGTACGCCCGGATGGTCGGCCGCGTCCTCAGCGGTTAGCCCGGGATTCACCGCCGGCGGGTGAGGCGGCTCCTGACCGCCAGCCCGGCCACGGCGAGCCACGGCCCGAGCAGCAGGGCCGTACACGCCAGCGCGTACCAGAACCGCCAGGCGGCAGGCCCGGCCGCCACCTCGGCCGCCGTCCACCGCAGCAGGCTCACCAGCACGGGCAGGGCGAAGAAGGCCAGCCAGGCGGCCACCACGAACAGCCCCGCCAGCCAGAGCCAGCGGAACCACAGCCCGGCCCGCACGTCCCGCGGGTCGGCGGCGGCCAGTTCCTCCGCCTCGCCCTCGCGGAGCCGGCCGAAGGCCCGGCGGAGCAGGAGCGTCTTGACCCGCCACAGGTCCTTGCAGCGCAGCCAGGTGATCAGCACCGCGTACAGGTCGGTGCGCAGGAAGACCATGCACTGCCAGACCATCTGGAAGACCAGGATGTACGCCACGGCGCCCAGTCAGGAACGCCATCCTCTGGTCGATGCCGAACCGCGCCGGGATGTCCAGGGCGCGGGCCGCCAGCCAGTGCCAGCCCTCGTGCACCGCGGCCAGCACCAGCGTGATCGGGTAGACCAGCAACGCGCCGAGCCCGATGTCGGACACGGCGAAGGCGTCACCGGCGGGGTCGGGCCTGAGCGCGGGCACGAGGACCAGCGCGGCCAGGCTGAACAGGGCGGCGGCGCCGTACCCGAACCAGGCGACGCGGCCGAACAGTGGTCTGGCCAGTTCCGGGCGCGGGCCGCTCAGCCAGCGGCGGCCCTGGATGGGCGCGGTGGCGACGGGCATCCGCTCGTCGCCGGAGTCGTCTTCGTCGAGGAAGCCCAGCTCGCGCAGGGTCTCCACGAACGCGGGCACGTCCACGGGCTCGCCCGCGTACTCCTCGGCCCGCCTGGCCGTCTCCTCGATGGTCGCGCCGTTCATGAGCGCGGCGATCACCACGCCGCCGACGGCGGGGATCGAGATGAACGTGCCCGCCTCCAGGTCTCCGACCAGCACCTCCTCGCCCTCGTTCCTCTCGGGGTTCGTGTGATCAATCTCCTTCAGGCCACCACATAATCGCCACATTTCCGCCACATTCCGGTGCCCGCGAGCGCGCGGACGCGGCGGAGCGACAGACGGGCCGAAGTTGTGAACGCGCTCTCTCGATAGCTCGGATCGTTATCTAACACTCGTTGACAGGCCCATGTTATCGCCACGAATCTGTCGTGAGAGCGCTCTCTCAGTCTCCCCCGAAACCTTGGAGGGCTCCATGACCCCCCGCTTCCGGCAGCTCGCCGTACCCCTGCTCACCGCCTCCCTCCTCGCCCTGGCATCGGCGTGTGGAGGCGGCGGCGCGAACAACACCGCCGGCACGGCGGCCGCACCCGGAGAGAAGGTCAAGCTGACCGTCGGCCTCTTCGGCGACTTCGGCTTCAAGCCGCTCTACGAGGAGTACAAGAAGACCCACCCGAACATCGAGATCGCCGAGAACGTCACCCAGTTCAACGACCACCACAACAACCTGGTCAAGCGGCTGGCCACGAACGCCGGGGCGGGTGACGTCGAGGCCGTCGAGGTGGGCTACATCAGCACGTTCACCGCCCAGCCCGGCAAGTTCGTCGACCTCAAGCAGTACGGGCTCGACAAGCGGCAGGGCGACTACCTCGACTGGAAGTGGCAGCAGGGCCTGAGCAAGGACGGGCAGCAGGTGCTGGGCCTCGGCACCGACGTGGGCGGCCTGGCCATGTGCTATCGCAAGGACCTGTTCAAGAAGGCCGGGCTGCCGACCGACCGTACCGAGGTGGGCGGGCTCTGGCCGACCTGGGAGCAGTACATCGAGACCGGTAAGAAGTTCGCGGCGGCCGGCGTGTCGGGCACCAAGTTCGTCGACGCCCCCGGTGAGATCTTCCGCGCCATGGTGAACCAGGCGCCGATCGGGCTCTACGACGCCCAGGACCAGATCATCGTGGCCACGAACCCCGACGTGAAGAAGGCGTGGGACCTGTCCAACCAGCTCACCCAGAACGGGCTCACCGCCAAGCTCGCGGCCTTCTCGCCGCCGTGGAACACCGGCTTCGCCAAGGGGTCGTTCGCCACGATCATCTGCCCGGCGTGGATGACCGGGTTCATCCAGGAACAGGCCAAGGACGCGTCCGGCAAGTGGGACATCGCTCCTGTACCCGGTGGTTCGGGCAACAGCGGCGGCTCACATCTGATGATCCCCAAGCAGAGCAAACACCCCAAGGAGGCGGCCGAGCTGATCGACTTCCTCACCTCCAAGGACAACCAGGCCAAGGTGTTCAAGGAGGAGGGCACGTTCCCGTCGATCCCGGCGCTGTACGACGACCCGTCGATCCAGAACTTCACCAAGCCGTTCTTCGGCGACGCGCCGATCGGCAAGATCTACTCCGCGGCCGCCAAGTCGCTCAAGCCGCAGCATCTCGGCCCGAAGGAGGCCGACGTCCGCACGGTGATCGGGGACGGGCTCGGCCGGGTCGAGCAGGGTAAGCAGACTCCCGACCAGGCGTGGGCCCAGGTGCTCGAGGACGTCAAGAAGATCAAATGAGCTCCCTTCCGCTCACCGTCGCCAGGCGGCGCGGGCGCAGCGTGCGGCACACCCTCGACGTGAGGGTGTCGCCGTACGCCTACGTCGCCCCCTTCTTCCTGCTGTTCTGCGCCTTCGGGCTGTTCCCCCTCGCCTACACGGCCTGGGTGAGCCTGCACGACTGGACGTTGCTGTCCGAGGAGCACACGTTCGTCGGGCTGAAGAACTTCGGCACGCTGCTCGCCGACGGCTACTTCTGGAACGCGACGTTCAACACGCTGTCCATCGGGGTGCTGTCGACCGTGCCGCAACTGTTGCTGGCCATCGGGCTGGCGCACCTGCTGAACCGGCGGCTGCGGATGCAGACACTGTTCAGGATCTCGCTGCTGCTGCCCAACGTCACCAGCGTGGTGGCCGTCGTGGTGATCTTCAGTCAGCTGTTCGGCCGGGACTTCGGGATGATCAACTGGGTGCTGTCCTGGTTGGGGGCCGGCAGCGTCGACTGGGCGGCGGGCACGGCGAGCTCGCACGTCGCACTGTCCACGATGATCATGTGGCGCTGGACCGGCTACAACGCGCTGATCTTCCTCGCCGCGATGCAGGCCGTACCGCGTGAACTGTACGAGGCCGCCACCCTCGACGGGGCGTCCGGCTTCACTCAGCTCCGTCGGATCACCATCCCGATGATCCGGCCCACGATCATCTTCGTCGTCATCGTCTCCTCGATCGGCGCGATGCAGATCATCGCCGAGCCGCTGCTGTTCGGGGCGAGCAGCGGCGCCGGCGGCGGCGCGGTCAGCGGTGGGCCCGACCGGCAGTTCCAGACGCTGGCGCTGTTCGTGTACGAGCAGGGGTTCACCAAGTTCGACTTCGGTTACGCCTCGGCGGCGTCCTGGCTGATGTTCCTGGCCGTGGTGGTCGTGGCGGGCGTGAACTACCTGCTGACCCGGCGGGTGAAGGGCGGGCTGGTATGAGGCTGCGTTACCTGACGCTGACCGCGGTGGCCTTCTTCTCCGCGTTCCCGCTCTACTACAGCGTGGTCGTGGCCTCCCGGCACAACTCGGCGCTGGCCGAGGTGCCGCCGCCGCTGCTGCCCGGCGGGAACTTCTTCGCCAACGTGGCCCGGGTCTTCGACACCGTGCCCTTCGGGCTCGCGCTGGCGAACTCGGTCATCGTGGCGGGGTCGATCTCCCTCGCGGTGATGTTCTTCTCGACGCTGGCCGGGTTCGCCTTCGCCAAGCTGCGCTTCAGGGGCAAGAACATCATGCTGCTGGTCACGGTCGCGACCATGATGGTGCCGACGCAGCTCGGCATCATCCCGCTCTACCTGCTCATGGTGAAACTCGAATGGACCGGGACGAACTACGCGCTGATCGTGCCGGCCCTGGTCAACGCCTTCGGTGTGTTCTTCATGACGCAGTACCTGTCCAGGGCGCTGCCGACCGAGCTGCTGGAGGCGGGCCGGGTGGACGGGTGCACGACGTGGGGGTTGTTCTGGCACGTCGTGCTGCCCGTCGCGCGGCCCGCGGCGGCGGTGCTCGGCATGCTGACGTTCATGTCGGCCTGGAACGACTACTTCTGGCCGCTGGTCGTCCTGAACCCGGACAACCCGACGGTGCAGGTCGCCCTGTCGACACTGGCCAGCGGATACGTCAACGACTACGTCCTGGGGCTGGCCGGCACGGCGGTGGGAACCCTGCCGCTGGTGCTGGTCTTCGTCCTGTTCGGCAAGCAGATCATCGGCGGAATCATGCAAGGAGCTGTCAAGGGATGATTTTTCCGGAGAACTTCGTCTGGGGGGCCGCCACCGCCTCCTACCAGATCGAGGGGGCGGTCAAGGAGGACGGGCGGGGCCAGTCCATCTGGGACACCTTCTCCCACAGCCCCGGGAACGTGGCGGACGGCGAGACCGGGGATGTGGCCTGTGACCATTACCATCGGTATCGCGATGACGTCTCGCTGATGCGGGAGCTGGGGCTGGCGGCCTACCGGTTCTCGATCGCGTGGCCGCGGATCCAGCCGGACGGTCGCGGGAAGGTCAATCCTCAGGGGCTCGGGTTCTACTCCCGGCTGGTGGATTCACTACTGGCCGCCGACATTTCACCTTATGTCACGCTTTATCACTGGGATTTGCCGCAGGCGCTTGAGGATGAGGGCGGCTGGACAAATCGGGATACGGCGTATTATTTCGCCGAATATGCGCAGGCCGTACACGAGAAGCTGGGTGACCGCGTCGCCCACTGGACCACGCTGAACGAGCCGTGGGTCGCCGCCTACCTCGGCTACGGCAACGGCGTGCACGCGCCCGGCCGCAGGCGGGCCGCGGACGCCATGCGCTCGGCGCACCACCTGCTCCTGGGCCACGGCCTGGCCGCCGGGCGGCTGCGCTCGCTGGGCGCCGAGAACATCATGCTCGTCGTCAACTCGGCCCCCGTGCTCACCCCCGCCCAGGTCAACGACCCGCAGGCGGCCCCCGGCACCGCAGACGCGGCTGCCGTGCACCGCATCCACACGTTGCTGACCAGGCAGTTCCTCGACCCCGCCCTCCACGGCAGCTACCCCGCCGAGGTGCTGGAGGCGGCCGAGCGCAACGGCGGCACCGACCACATCCTCGACGGCGACCTGGAGATCATCAACGCCCCGATCGACCAGATCGGGATCAACTACTACAACCCCTGCGTCGTGGAGGCGGGCCCCGGCTCCCCCGCCGACCTCGCGTGGCCGGGCTCGGAGGACGTCTGCTTCCGTACCGCCGACGCGCCCACCACCGCGATGGGCTGGCCCATCGTGCCGGACGGCCTGTCCAGGCTGCTGGTACGGCTCTCGCGGGACTACCCGGGCGTCGGCCTGATGGTCACCGAGAACGGCGCGGCCTTCGACGACGTCGTGGCGGACGGCCGGGTGCACGACACCGACCGGGTCGCCTACCTGGAGGGACACCTGCGCGAGGTGCACCGGGCCATCGCGGCGGGGGCCGACCTGCGGGGCTATCTGGTGTGGTCGCTGCTGGACAACTTCGAGTGGGCGGAGGGGTTCCGGCGCAGGTTCGGGATCGTGCACGTGGATTACGAGACGCTGGCTCGCCTGCCGAAGGACAGTGCGCTGTGGTATCGGGACGTGATCGGCAGGAACGGGCTGTAGATTCCTTCCGTGCTCTCCCACATGGCGCAAGACCATGCGACCGCCCGCCCTGATGCGGCGCGGCCATGAGGCGGCCGACGCTGGAGGCGGTCGCCGCACGTGCGGGGGTCTCGCGCGCCACCGCGTCCCGGGTCGTCAACGGGCAGACGACGGTGGCGCCGGACATCCGCGACGCCGTGCTACGCGCCATCGACGAGCTGGGCTACCTGCCCAACCCGGCGGCGCGCAGCCTGGTCACCCAGCGCACCGACTCGATCGCCCTGGTCGTCTCCGAGCCGCCGACCAGGGTGTTCTCCGATGACCCGATGTTCGCCACGGCCATCCGCTCGGCCAGCGTCGAGCTGGAGGCGGCCGACAAGCAGGTCGTCCTCATGCTGGCCTCCTCCGCCAAGAGCCACGCGCGCGTGGAGCGTTACATCGCGGGCGGCCACGTGGACGGCGTCATGCTCATCTCCATGCACGGCGCCGACCCGCTCCCCACCGCACTGTCCCGCCTGCGCGTCCCGGTCGTCTCGTACGGCAGGCCCGCCGTCCCCATCGACATCCCGTACGTCGACAACGACAACGTCGGCGGCGCCGAGTCAGCGGTCCGCCACCTGGTCGAGTCGGGCAGACGCCGAATCGCCACGATCGCCGGCCCGCAGGACATGATCGGCGGCCAGGACCGCCTGACGGGCTATCGCAACATCCTGCGCGACTCCGACCGCCGCTCCATCGTCGCGGTAGGCGACTTCACCCGGGAATCCGGCGCGGTGGCCATGCGCCAGCTCCTGGGCGACGACCCCGGGCTGGACGCCGTCTTCGTGGCGAACGACCTGATGGCGGTGGGCGCACTGCAGTCACTCCGCCTGGCCGGACGGCGAGTGCCGGACGACGTGGCGGTGGTGGGCTTCGACGACATAGAGGCCGCCAAGTACACCGAACCACCGCTGACCACCGTGCGACACCCGGTCGCCGACCAGGCGGCGGCCATGGTGCAACTGTTGCTGGGCCTCTTCACCGGCGGCTCCGCCGAGCCCATCATCCTGCCCACCGAACTGGTCGTTCGCGAGTCCGCCTAAAAGCTTCGCGAGTCCGCCTAAAAGCTTCGCGAGTCCGCCTAAAAGCTTCGCGAGTCCGCCTAAAAGCTTCGCGAGTCCGCCTAAAAGCAAGGACCTCCCCGAGGGTCGGGCTGTGTTGCCGGGGGCTGACGCCCCCATTTACCAGCATGGTCCTCGCTTTCGCTCGGGCTGCCTTCTTTGGGGCTTCGCCATTCGGCGGGGGCCTGCCGGCCCCCGCGCCCCCGGCGCTGAACCACTTCCATGGGGAACCTTGATTACCCATGGACGCGCACGTAGTCATCGATCTCAATCGCGCTCAGCTCACCGGCCTCTGGCGCTTTCGCCACGGCACTCGCCGCCGTCACACCCGTCGCCGACAACCCGCCGACCAGCCCGGCGATCGCCGCGACCTTCTCTATCGGCATCGGGGCTCCTCCCAGCTCTCCGCCCGTTGCGAAACGAAACGGACGGAGCCGGACGGGACGCCACACAGTGGACGATCAGCTGGGCCGCGCCCTTGCTTTCGTCAGGCATCGGCCCTTTGGGGCGGGCGTCGTGCTCGTCAGTCGAGGAGCAGTTCGACGGGCATGTTGCCGCGGGTGGCGTTGGAGTAGGGGCACACCTGGTGGGTGGTGTCCAGGAGGGTTCGTGCCTCCTCTGCGGTGAGGGTGTCGGGCAGCTTCACGCGCAGGACGGCGTCCAGCTCGTAGCCGCCCTTGCCGTTGGGCGACAGGCCGACCTCCGCGGTGACCGAGGCGTCGGACACGTCGAGGCCCTGCTGGCCCGCCACGAGTTTCATGGACGTGGCGAAGCAGGCGGCGTACCCGGCGGCGAAGAGCTGCTCGGGATTGGTGCCGACGCCGTCGCCGCCCAGCTCTTTCTGCAGGGCGAGCTGGACGTCCAGTCGGCCGTCCGAGGAGACCGCCCGGCCGTTGCGGCCTTCGGAAGTGGCGGTGGCAGTGTAGATGCGCATGGGATTTCCCTTCATGGTTGTGGAGTTCTCGTGCCCAGGGCCGACAGCAGCGTGATGGCCAGGGACACGGCGACGACTGTCCAGAGGCCGGCCCGGTAGCCACCCACGATCGCGCCGCCGTTGGCGACGAGCATGGTGGCGGTGACGGCGGTGACCAGGCTGGTACCGAGTTGGGCGCTGGCGTTGAACAGGCCCGACGCCAGGCCCTGCTCCTCCTGTCCCGCGCCCGCCACGGCGGCGATGTTGAGCGCCGAGTAGGCGGCGGCGAACCCGACCCCGCCCAGCACTTGCTGGATGAGCAGGACCGCCAGCGGTTCGGCTCGGCCGATCAGTACGGCCCAGACCGTGTAGCCGGCGGCGAGCAGGAACAGCCCGGCGGTGGCGACCGGCCAGGCGCCGAACCTGGTCACCGCCGCCGCCCCGTATCTGGCTGTGGTGCCGGTGAGCAGGCCGCCGATCAGGAAGGAGAGCGCCGTCTGCAGCGGTGACCAACCCAGCGTGCCCTCGTAATAGAGCGTCAGGACGAACTGGAAGGCCACATAGGCGCCGAACATGAGCATGCCGACGTTCGCCCGCACCAGCCCTGCCCTGGCGAAGATCGATAACGGTATGAGCGGCGCCGGATGCCTGCGTTCCACGACGAGGAGCAGGGCGAGCAGGAGAGGGAACGCGCCGAGCGCTGCCAAGGTGAGCGGATGGCTCCAGCCGACGATGGAGGCCTGGCTGACTCCGAACACGAGAGTGATCGCGGCGCCCGCGACCAGTATCGCGCCGAGGACGTCCAGGCGCCCGGTTCGGGTTCTTCGCGTTCGGTCCCGCGGCACCACCGCGGCGGCCACGAGCGCGACGACGACGCCGACCGCCGCGGGCAGCAGGAAGACCAGCCGCCAGTCGAGCTGTGCCAGCGCCCCTCCGAACACCAGGCCCAGCGAGAAGCCGGAGGAGGAGATGGCCAGGAAGGTCCCCAGCGCGCGGTTGCGGGCCCGTTCCTCGCGGAAGGTGTCCAGCAACAGCGCCATGGCCACCGGCGCGGTGAAGCCGGCGCTGACGCCCTTGAGCAGGCGGGCGATCACGAGAAACAGGCCATCGCTGGTCAGACCGCCGACGAGGCTGGCGACGACGAACACCGCCAGCCAGCCGAGCAACAGCCTCCTGCGGTCGAACAGATCGGCCAGCCGCCCGCCTAACAGCAGGAATCCACCGAAGCCCAGCGCGTAGCCGCTCACCACCCACTGCAACGTCTCGGGCGACATGCCCAGGTCACGCTGGAGGAGCGGCAGCGCGGGCCCGATGCTGGCGATGTCCATCGCGTCCAGGAACTGTACGGCGGACATCACCGCGAGCAGCAGGCCGGCATTCCCGCTCCGGGTGCCAGCCGCGGTCTCGGTCATATAAGAACACACCCCCATTCAAAATGGACCGATCGGTCCGGACTGATCGGTCCAATCTTGGGCGCAGGGCGCTACGCTGTCAAACGTAGATTCTTGAACTCCTCGCGAAGGGACTCGACGGTGACGCGCAGACCGGTTCCCGGCACCCGCCGGCGCATTCTCCAGACGGCCGCCCGCCTGTTCGGCGAGCAGGGCGCGCGGGCCGTGGGCATGCAGCAGGTCGTCGAGGAGACGGGGCTCGGCAAGAGCGCGCTCTACCGCGAGTTCACCAGCAAGGACGAGCTGGTGAGGGCCTGGGTGGGCGAGCTGCACGACCAGGCCTGGGCACAGATCGACAGCGCGATCGCCCGGCACGAGGGCGACCCCGTCCGCCAGCTCCTGGCCATCGTGGAGTACGCCCAGGAGAGCGCCCAGGGCTCCGACGCCCACGGATGCACCTTTTACAACACCTCGGCGGAGTTCCGCGACCCCGGCCACCCCGGCCGACGGGAGGCCGTCGACCACCTCGGCCGGCTACGCGAGCGGCTGTGCGCCCTCGCCACCGCGGCACGCGCCACCGATCCCGACGCCCTGGCCGACATGCTGATGCTCATCATCTCCGGCCTCTACGCCAACGCGGCCACGCTCGGCCCCTCCGGCCCCGCCGCCCGATCCGTCGCCGCCGCGCGCATCCTCATCGACCAGCACGTCCCCGCGCCCGTCCCCGGCCCCTGAGGACGACCCGCCTCTCGACCGAAGGGCGCGGGTGGCGTTCCGGGCGGTCGGCTTGGGCGGGCATATGGCCCGGGAGCGGCCTGCAGAGCGGCCCGGGGAAAGCGTCAGATCGGGAGTCCCGGCCTGAACCACTTCCATAGGGAACCTTGATCACCCATGGGCTCCATGCCCTGTCGTAGTTGAGCGATGTCCCTTGCCCTCCCCGCCAGGACCCACCTTCATACGATCAGGAAATGAGTCGGATTCCAAGCCATCTGTCGTGGATTTCTAACGCAGACATTCTTAGAATGATGAAGGACACCTCATCGATGTGGGAGGATCGGGCATGCTGGCAGGGTTCCGAGCGGCGAACGTCCTGTCGTTTCGCGGAGAGTTCGAGCTGTCGCTACTGGCTCCAGATGGAGGCGACCGCGCAGCACGCACCGTCCACAGCCTTCGAATCTCCCCGGTAGCCGCCGTCTTCGGCGCCAACGCCTCCGGCAAGACGAATGTGCTCGATGCCATGCGGTGGATGCGCCACGCCGTTCTCGATTCGGTGGCTGACTGGGCACGTCTCAAAGGCGTGCCGCGGCGACCGTTCGCCCTGGATCGCGAGGCGATGAACGAAGCCTCATTGTTCGAGGTCGACGTGGTCATCGGAGGGGACAGATACGTCTACGGATTCGAGGTGTCCGACGAGCGAGTCGAAACGGAATGGTTGCATGTCTTCCCGCAAGGGAGCCGTCGCCGGCAGGTCTGGTTCGACCGGGACGCCGACCGGGATGGGGATGAATACCGGTTTCCCAGTGACCGGCTGAAGGGCGCCAAGAAGCCGGTGGTCGAGTACACGCGGCCCAACGCGCTGTTTCTCACGGCTGCCGGATCGCTTCAGATGAAGCAGCTGATGCCGCTGCACAACTGGTTCAAGGACAATTTGTGGCTGGTCAGCCCGGGTGACGATCCACATCAGCGCGACGTCTACACCCGCTCGAAGCTCCTGAACCCCGAGTTCCGTCGCCGTGTCGAGGGGCTGATAACCGTCGCCGACCTGGGAGTGACCGGAGTCGAGGTCGAAGACCGGGGCGAGGAAATGCCCGAGGTCTCCCTCCTCCATCACGGCAAAGACGGTCCGGTGCCGTTCGACTTCCACCAGGAGTCCTTCGGCACGCTCGCCTGGTTCGCTCTTTTGGGGCCCCTGCTCAAAGCACTCGACGATGGAGCGGTGCTGCTGGTTGACGAGCTCGATTCCAGCTTGCATCCGGTGCTGGTCGCCGAGGTCGTCCGGCTCTTCGAGGACCCTGTTGCCAACCCTCTGGGCGCGCAACTCGTGTTCACCGGGCACGATGCCACATTGCTGAGCAGGGCTCACGTCGAGCGTCCGCTGAACCGGGAGCAGGTGTGGATCACGGAGAAGCGAAAGACCGGCGAGTCTGAGCTCTACCCGCTCACCTCGGTGGGCGTGCGTGCGGACGAGAGTCTGGAGCGCGGATATCTGCGCGGGAGATATGGCGGGGTGCCGCGTATCGGGCTTGGCGGCATGGCCGTAGAAGTCGAGCAGCGAGCCGCCGAGGCGGACGCGTGAGCAGAGTCAGGAAGCAGGGTCCACCGACAGGTGGTGCACGCGTGCCGCGCTCGGTGACCGAAGGCCGGAAGCGCGAAGTGATCTATGCCGTGGTGGAAGGGGAAAGCACCGAGCGGGATTATCTTGGTTATCTGGAGGATCGGTTCTGCGGTGATCCACGGACCTTCGAGATTCATGTCCTCTGGAAGCGCAAGGGTTTGAAGCCCCACGAAGTAGTGGATTGGGCACTCGAAAAGCTCAGCGAGTTGGATGATCCTGGGCGCGAGCAGGTGTGGGCGTTCTTCGACCGAGATGACCACAGCCATGTCGAGCGGTCCCACGCACGAGCCGAGGCAATGGGGGTGCGGGTCGCGTTCTCTCACCCGTGCTTCGAACTCTGGTTGCTGCTTCACTTCGGGTCAGGGGCGGCGGGGGCGCATACCCCCAAGAACGTACAGAACCGGCTGAGAGCTGCTCACCGCGCCTTTCGTGACTTCGAAAAACACCTCAGCGCCGCCTGTCGGCAGGCACTGGACGGCAGGGAGAAAGACGCCGTCAGCCGGGCGAAAAATCTGATCACCAACTGTCCGAGCTTGGCCTGCACGGCCAAGAAGGGACATGCGGACGACTGTAAGGTGCTTGACCGTGTTCCTTCGACGGATGTCTGGAGGCTGCTGGTCGAGCTCGGCATCGTGGTCTGCTGAACTGTGATACTCCGGCGAGATGCCGGTCACATTTGCCTTTCTGGCGCTGTGTCACCGGCCTCACATCTGCCGCGTCCCGATCTGGCCAGCCGCGCCTGGCTGTCGCATACTCCGTCCCATAGGGGACTCGCGCGACGCCCAGCGGAGCAACGTATGAGACTCGCACTGCTCGGCTATTTTGACGTCGGGGTGTCGTGGGGTGTGGAGGACGCCGCTTTCCGGAGCGAGCGGGCAGCCGCGCAGCCTGATATCGGGATGGTTGGACTGCGGTACCCGCTAGGTCAAGGGCTGGTGGTCGAACTCCTTACGCAGGAGCCCGCGCTCATCGGTCGCTGGCGGGCGGCGGCTCGGCGGCAACTCCTACGTCCGGAGATGGAGACGGACTGGGACGTCAACCTGGGCATGTCCAGGGACGAGTTTCACCGTGGCCTGGCCCACCACATCTCCACGCATCCTGTTTCGCGCTGCGAACTGACGATCTATGCCGTCGGCACGGTCTTGGCCCACCTGGAGTTCGAACCGGGTATCCCCCGGCTCTTCTTGAAGGGGATGTCGCAATGCTTTGAGTTCGCTGCCTATGTCCCGTCGATTTCACTCGCGCTGCTCGGCATGGCCCGCGATCACGCGACAGCGGCGGTGGATCAGGACAACCTGCTGGCGGAGCTGTCTCGGCGGCCCCCGCCGAGAACGGAGACGGACGCGGACGGATACACGGAGTCGACCCTTTTCACCAGCTTCACCGACGTGATCGCGTGTATCGATGAGGGCGACGACCGGTTGCTCGTAGAGCTGCTGGCCGCCAGGGGAATTGACGCCGGAAAAGCCATCGAATTCGAATATCACGGCAAGCTGCATTACGACTGGGCGACCTGCGTTCTCGAGCCCAAGACGCTATATGGCTGGGTTCCGGCCGAGTCGCCTGCTGATCAGATCGCGCGAATGTTCGCGTGCGTCCAGATGGCTCATGTGTTCCTGGCCACCAGCGAGATTTTCGTCAAGCTGTTCCTCGACGAGACCCAGCGGCAGGTGGGAGGTTATGTCACCGGAAGAGTCAGCGGCAGGTCCGCACGGGACCTTAACCGCCTTCGCACCTTGGCCTTGGCCGTGGTGAACCTGACGGACTTCACCCTGGTGACCCAGAGCGCCGAGGACCAGACGTACTTCAAGGCGTTCGCCAGAGACGCCAGTCTGGACAACCAGCGGAAGCTGATCACTGAGGCCTGCGAGATGCTCTACAACATTCAGGCCGAGGATCGAGACGTGTCCCCTAGCGGGCCTACGGCCGACCGCTTGGTCAGCCCCGGCTCTGGCAGCCGAGACGATCTCATCAGCCTGTCTGCGGGCATCAGCCAGCACCTTGGCGGCTTCTTCTTCGGCTGCGAGACGGGGAGCGTTGAACTGGCTCATCGCTTTGGCCGCGCGTCGCTCGGCGTTCGCCGCGCGCTGCTCTCCCTCCGCGACCGCACCTTCGCCGGCATGAACATCTGCCCCAACGCAAGCACGACCAACAGGAGTCCGCCAGGCCTGGCTACCGGATGACGCGGTATGTCAGGTGCGTGACCAGGCCGGTGCCCGACACGTCGCCGACGGGTTCGAGGGTGGTGTCCCCGATGCCGTCGAACAGCCGCTCGCCCCTGCCCAGGATCACCGGCGCGACGTGCAGGCGCAGCTCGTCGATCAGCCCCGCCGCCAGGTACTGGTTCACCGTGCTCGCGCCGCCCGCGATGGCGACGTCGCGGTCGCCGGCAGTCTCGCGCGCCTGGGCCAGGGCCGCCTCGATCCCCTCGGTGACGAAGGTGAACGTCGTGCCGCCCTTCATCGGCAGCGGCTCGCGCGGGTGGTGGGTGAGGACGAAGACCGGCGCGTGGTACGGCGGCTCGTCGCCCCACCAGCCGCTCCAGTCCAGGTCCCAGGCGTCGCGGCCGGGGCCGAACATGTTGCGGCCCATGATGAAGGCCCCGGCCGCGGTGATGCCCTCGATCACCGCCGCGTGCGCCTCGGGCTCGTCGAACATCCAGCGGTGCAGGCACTCCTCCGCGCCCTCGCCGAGCGGGTTCGCCAGGCTCTGGTTCGGTCCCGCCACGAAGCCGTCGACGGACATCGCGATGTCACAGGTGACCTTGCTCATCTCACTGCCTCCCACGTTCCGGCGCTCGTCTCGCGCCGCTCACGGAAGAGTCGGAGCCGTCTTCTCATTCTGTACATCGGTGAGATGCGGGTCACATTTGCCGGGATCTGGTCACACTCCGGGGTGCGGTGCCGCTCTCAGATAGTGACTCTGGAAGGAGGGGCACACGATGAGCGAGCAGACGACGAGCGTCTTCACCGGTTATCGGGAGCTGCTGTTCTCTATCGTCTACAACATGCTGGGCAGCGTCGCCGACACCGAGGACGTCCTGCAGGAGACCTGGCTGGCCTGGGCGCCCAGGAGCGCGGCGGGTGAGGAGATCGTCAACCCGCGCGCGTACCTGGTGCGGATCGCGGTCAACCGGGCGCTGGCCCGGCAGCAGAGCATCAGCCGCCGCCGGGAGGACTACGTCGGTCCCTGGCTGCCCGAGCCGCTCATCACCGAGGTGCCCGACGCCGTGGATCCGGCGGTGCGGACCGAATCGCTGTCGATGGCGCTGCTGGTGGTGCTGGAGACGCTCACGCCGCTGGAGCGGGCGGTGTTCGTGCTGAACGAGGTCTTCGGGTACGCCCACACCGAGATCGCCGGCATCCTGGACCGCAGCCCGTCGGCGATCCGGCAGCTCGCTCATCGCGCCCGCGAGCACGTGCACGCCCGGCGCCCGCGTTACCAGGCCGACCCGCGGGTTCGGCAGGAGGTGACCGAGCGGTTCATCGCGGCCGTCGCCGGTGGCGACCTCGACGCGCTCATGCGGGTGCTGGCGCCGGACGTGGTCATGTGGGCCGATGGCGGGGGCAAGGCGCGGGCGGCCGGTCTGCGGCCGGTCCACGGGCGGGACAAGATCGCCCGCATCATCGTCGGCAACGCGACCCGGCGGCCTGTCTCTGATCTCAACATCCGTTTCCGTACCGTCAACGGCGATCCGTCGGCGCTGCTGCTGTCCGGTGACACGCCGTTCGCGGTCATCGTCCTCGATCTCGTCCCCGACGGCGATCAGGTACGCGGCATCTACGCCGTGACGAACCCCGACAAACTCTCCCACTTGGAAAGAGGCACCGCATGATTCTGGTATCCGGAGCCACCGGCAACATCGGCCGGCCGCTCATCGCCGAGCTGGCCGCCAAGGGTGTGAAGGTACGCGCGCTGACCCGTACCCCCGATGCGGCCCGTTTCCCCGAAGGGGTCGAGGCGTGTGACAGCGCCCGTCCCGACTTCGACGGCGTGTCCGCCCTCGTGCTGAACAGCACGGGCGGCTCCCTCGCCCTGCTGGAGGCGGCCAAGGCGGCGGGGGTGCGGCGGGTCGTCACCGTCTCGGCCCTGGTCGTCGCCGAGGAGGCGGACCCGGAGGAGGGCGGCAACGCCGCGGTCCACCGGGCGCTGGAGGAGGCGGTGGAGGCCGCCGTCCCGGAATGGACGCATCTGCGCCCCGGCGCCTTCGCCGCGAACTCCCTGCGCTGGGTGCCACAGCTCCGGGCCGGAGACGTCATCCGCGGACCGTACGCCGAGGCCCGTACCTCGCCGATCCACGAGGCGGACATCGCCGCCGTCGGCGTGCGGGCGCTGCTCGGGGACGAACTGCTGGGGCAGGCGCCCGCGCTGACCGGGCCGCAGGGGCTGACCTTCGCCGAGCAGGTGGAGATCATCGGCTCGGTGCTGGGCCGGTCGCTGCGGTACGAGGAGATCAGCGCGGACCTGGCGAAGCAGGCCATGATGGCGCACAGCCCGGGGGTGCGCGGCGAGCAGTTCGACTCCATGCTGCGCTATTTCGCGGACAGCGTCGGGAAGCCCGCCCCGATCACCGACGAGGTGGAGCGGATCCTCGGCCGCCCCCCGCGCACCTACGCCGAGTGGGTCACCGACCACGCCGGCGCCTTCCGGAACTGACCGTCCAAGGACCCGGCTACGAGCCCGTCTTCGTGGACCAGAGCGGGCGGCGGCCGTCGTAGATGACGACGTTGCCGTCGTCCTGCACTTCGAGCCGGGCTCCCGGGTTCTTGCCGGTCTCGGAGTCCCACAGCGGCGTCGTGCCCAGGTAGACGACCAGGTTGCCGTCCTTCTGCATCTGGGTGACGGCGCCGGGGTGGCCGCCGGTCTTGGAACTCCACAGGGCCCGGCGGGCGCGGTAGAGCACCAGGTTGCCGTCCTCCTGCTGGACGAGCTGGTAGTCGCCGTTGCGGGAGCGGACGTACTGGTTGGGCTTGAGCGGGTAGCCGGGGGCGAGCACACTGATCGTGGCATGGCGGTTCCACAGCGGCGTCTTGCCGTCGTAGATCACCAGGTTGCCGTCGTCCTGCACCGCGAGGCGGGCGCCTGGGCTGTCGCCGGTGTTGGACGCCCACAGGGGCGTCCTTCCCCGGTAGACGACCAGGTTGCCGTCGCTCTGCATGGCGGCGAACGCGCCAGGGCTGTCGCCGGTCTGGCTGCTCCACAGCGGCGTGGTCCCCCGGTAGAGCACCAGGTTGCCGTCCTCCTGCTGCTGCAGGACATAGGCGCCGTTGGTCGAACGTACGGAGTCGCCGGCCTTCAGTGTCTGACCGGGGTTCAGCCACACGGTACGGTCGGCGCTCACCACCGCCGTGGAGTGCGTCGCCTCCGCCCAGACCGCTGATGGGACCGAGGCCGAGGCCACCACGCTCGCCAGCGCCAACGCACCGACGTATCCCAACGTCCTTCTCATTCTGCTCCCCCATAGGTGTGGATGATCAAGCGAGAAGGACGCTATCCAGACACGGTCCGCGATCGGCCCACTTCGAAATGCCTGGAACCTTCCGAGTCCTCGCGCTGGTGGTCGTCGGTCACAGCGCTCCGATCACCACGGCGACCAGGATCAGGGTTGCGAGGGCGAGGCAGAACGCCGGGCGTGTACCTCTCATGAGGGGCCCGGCCAGGGCATTCTTCCGGAACGTAAACGACTGGCGGATGTCATGCGTCAACCATAGGTTGACGATAGAGCTGCGTCAACCTGGTGTTGACGCACGGATCAGTAGCCGCTGCTGAGCCGCACGCCGGGGCCGGTCGTACGGGGGATGCCGACGTCATCGACCAGGTTGCCGGTCGAGACGATGGACATCCTGTCGCCCTTGCCCTTCCTGAACAGCAGGCCGGTCTCCTGCCTGGTGCCGTGGCCGAGGATGGTGTTGCCCGTCACGGTGGCGTGACCGGTGCCGTAGTTCACGGCGTCGAGGGCCAGGTAGACGAAGCGGGTGTCCGGCTGCTGGCCGGTGGGTGCCTGGTGCGTCTTCTTGGACTGGGTCAGCGTGTCGGCGCCGAACTTGTGGATCCGGTTGTTGGAGATCGTGGTGCCGGCCTCGCCCTGAAGGTCGCAGCGGATGCCGTAATAGGTCTGTTTGCCGGTGGCCTTCGTACCGAAGTCCTCGATGTAGTTGTTCCGGATGGAGGTGCCGAAGCAGCGGTGGGCGTCGATCGCGTTCTTCGGCGTCGCGTACACGTGCAGGTCGCTGAACGTCCATCCGGCCGCGTTGTCCGTTTCGATGGCGCTCGCACCGCTGAAGCCGATCCAGGAGCGCTGGAACGTCCAGTCGCTCACGGCGTTGCCGGGATCGACCACCCTGAGCCCGGAGCCGCCCGACCGCTCGATGTAGACGTCGCTGATCACGCTGTTGACCATGGTGTTGCGTAGCGTGGTGCCGTTCTTGGACGGGTTGCTGATGCGGATGCCGTCGGCGGGCGCGCCGAGGATGTCCACGTCATAGACGCGGCTGTCCCACGAACGCAGCATCAGGCCCACGGTGCCGGTGTTGTGGTCGCGGTTGCCGTCGAGAGTGAGCCGCTCGATGCGTACGGGGTCGGAGCTGTACGGCTGGTTGGTGACCCAGGACTCGGAGGCCAGCATGGCGGGCAGGTTCGCGCCGTCGGCCTGCTTGATCACCGTCCCGGCCTTGGCATCGCCCCGGTACGTCCGGCGCCCGCGCAGGGTGATGGTCTTGTTGATCAGGCACGGGCCTTTGAAGACGACCTCGCCACCCTCTCTGGAGGAGTCGATGGCGGTCTGGATGATCCTGGCGTCGCTGGTCGTGTTGGCGCAGGTGGCGTCCACCCGGGTGGCCGTGGCCGGGAGCACCGGCATGATCACCGCCGCGCTGCCGGACGCGGCCAGTGTCAGGACCAGGGCGCCCCCGATCTGGCGTGGGCATGGTTGAGGCACGTGCTATCCCCTTCCGGATAGGCCGGAAACGACCTGGGGACCGCGGCGTGTGGACGTCCCACGACGCCCCCTGCGGTCACCGGTGCCGAGCCTCTTGGAAGGATGCCGATCCGCCCGGAGGGACTCCCCGTCCCTGCCCGAAACTTGGTGTCAACCCGAAGCGTTCCAGGCGGGAGCGGCCCGCCGCCGGCTTGAGCGGCGGATGGAAGGGGGTAAGCGCGGGTCAGCGTGGTGCGAGGTGGACGGTCGCCGACGCGTCGGTGATCGACGACACCTTCACGGACAGCTTGCCGACCGACCCGCTGCCGCCCACGCCGAGCGTCGTGGCCGAGGAGACGCCGGGTCCCGTCCCCTGTACCTTCACCGCGCTGGAATCGACTCGGGCGATCGACAGCCAGGTGAAGCCGAGCTGGCCGGAGACGCGGAATTTCACCGCCGTGGTGATGGTGATCTTGCACTTCCCGTCGAAGCACGCCTTGACGTCCGGCGTCTTCACAGCCGAGGCCGAGACCGGAACCGCGGCGACGGGCACGGCGGCAACGGCGGCGAAGGCGATTGCCAAGCAGGTTGTAGCCATCCGATGCATGTTGTCCCTCTCTTGTTCTCTCCGTACGACCAGACCCTGCGATGGAGTCTAGGAGCGCCACTCGGGAGGGCTCCCGAACGACACTTCAAGAGAGGGGACAGCGCTGGCTAAACGCGGAAGACGCGTAGTTGGAGCGCGAGCGTGGCGTAGTAGCCGACCAGCGTGGTCAGCTCGAACACCACGCTCTCCCCCAGCTCCGCGTACTCCGAGTCGTCCAGGTCGGCCCGCGTCACCAGCGCCCTGGTGACGCGGAGCACCGCGTCCTCGTCCGGATCGGCCAGCTCCAGCGCGGCCCCGGTACGCAGGGCCGCGAGCTCGTCCTCGGTCAGCCCGAGCCCGCGCCCGATCTCCTCGTGCACCCGCAGCTCGAAGGCGCTGTCCCAGTGACCGGCCACGACCAGGATCGCGATCTCCCTGGCCCGGGCGCTCAGCCCGGAGCGGTAACGGATCGCCGCCCCGAGCTCCTGCAGCGCGTCGCCCACCGGCGGGCTGAGCAGCATGGCGTTGAACGGGCCCACCAGCCCGCCCTCGTCGTCGAGCATCGAGGTGCCGCGTGGGCCCGCGGTGATCTTCTCATGGAGGGCCCTGGCGTCGGCGTCGAGGTGGGCCGGTGGCATGGATGGCAGGCGCTTCATTCCAGCGATGCTAGCCAGACGGTCGTGTCGGACGGCAGGGCGCCGTCCTCCAGGGGGCCGCTGGCCAGCAGTACCCGGCCCGCCGGCAGCCGTACGGGAGCGGCGCCGAGGTTGGACACGCAGGTCAGGCCGGACTCCCGGGTGAAGGCCAGCACGTCGGGGCCCATTGTCAGCCACGTGAGCGTGCCGTCGCCGAGCAGGTCGTGGCGATGGGCGAGCGCGGTGCGGTAGAGGTTGAGCATCGAGCCGAGGTCGGCCGCCTGGGCCTCGGCCGTGACCTTGCGCCAGCTCTCGGGCTGCGGCAGCCAGGTGCGGGTCCCGCCGAAGCCGAACGGCGGCTCGTCGCCCGCCCAAGGCAGCGGCACGCGGCAGCCGTCCCTGCCCCGATTGGTGCCCCCGGAGCGGTGGTACATGGGGTCCTGGCGCTGGTCGTCGGGCAGGTCCTCGACCTCCGGCAGGCCGAGCTCCTCGCCCTGGTAGACGTAGACGCTGCCGGGGAGCGCCATGGCCAGCAGGGCCGCCGCCCTGGCCCGGCGGTGGCCGAGCTCCGGGTCGGAGGGCACGCCGTGCAGGCGGCCGCCGTGCGCGAACGTCGTGTCCGCCCGGCCGTACCTGGTCACCGGGCGGGTGACGTCGTGGTTGGACAGGACCCAGGTCGGCGGGGCGCCGACCGGCGCGTGTGTGGTGAGCGTGAGGTCGATGACCCGGCGCAGCTCGGCGGGCTCCCAGGGGCAGGACAGGAAGTCGAAGTTGAAGGCGGTGTGCAGTTCGTCGGGGCGCAGGTAGCGGGTGAAACGTTCCTGGTCGGGCAGCCACACCTCGCCGATCAGCACCCGCTCGCCGTATTCGTCGGCGATCTCGCGCCAGCGCCGGTAGACCTCGTGCACCTCGTCGAGGTCCTCGTACGAGGTCTCCGACTTGACCAGCAGAGCCGCCGAGTCGATCCGGAACCCGTCGACGCCCCGCTCGAACCAGAAGCGCAGCACGTCCTCGAACTCGCGATGGACCTCGGGGTCGTCCCAGTTGAAGTCCGGCTGTTCGGGGGCGAACAGGTGCAGGTACCACTGCCCGTCGGCGACCCGCGTCCAGGCGGGCCCGCCGAAGATCGACTGCCAGTCGTTCGGCTCGTCGCGGAACCAGAACCGGTCCCTGGCCCCGCGGTCGGCCAGCGCCTCCTGGAACCAGGTGTTCTCGGTGGAGCTGTGGTTCGGCACCACGTCGATGATGACCTTGATGTCGAGCTCGTGCGCCTCCTCGATGAACTTCTCCGCCTCGGCCAGCGTGCCGAACACCGGCTCGATGCCCCGGTAGTCGGCCACGTCGTAGCCGCCGTCGGCCATCGGCGACGGGTACCACGGGTTCAGCCAGATGGCGTCGATGCCGAGATCCTTCAGGTACGGCAGGCGCGAGCGCAGCCCGGCGAGATCGCCGATGCCGTCACCATTGCCGTCGGCGAAGCTGCGCAGGTAGACCTGATAGATCGCGGCCCCCCGCCACCACGTTTGCGACATGCGCTATCCCTTAATGCTCCCGGCGGTGAGGCCCGCCATGATGTGTCGTTGGAAGATGAAGAAAACGATGATCATCGGGATACTGGAGATGACCAGACCGCCCATGATCTGGTTCTGGGACACCGCGCCGGCGGTCTGCGACAGGCCCACGCTGACCGTCATGTTCTCGCTGTCGGTCATGACCAGCAGCGGGAGCAGGAAGTCCTTGAAGGCCGTGACGACGGTGAAGATGGAGACCACGCCGAGGATCGGCCGGGAGATCGGCAGGATCACCGACCACAGCACCCGCAGCGGTCCGGCGCCGTCGATCTGGGCCGCCTCGACCAGTTCCCGCGGGATGGAGTCGAAGAAGCGCTTGAGCAGGAAGATGTTGAAGCCGTTCGCCGCCGCCGGGAACCACAGCCCCCAGGCGTTGTTCAGCAGGTGCAGGTCGACGATCGTGACGTACAGCGGGATGATCACCACCATCGGCGGGATCATCAGCGTGGCCAGCATCGCGCCCAGCACCACGTTCCCGAACATCGGCCGGAGCTTCGACAGCGCGTACGCCGCCGCGACGTCCACGGCCATGGAGAACACCCAGGCGCCCAGCGCGTAGAACGCGGTGTTCTTCAGCAGGACGCCGATGTCGAACAGGTCCCACGCCTCGATGAAGGCGTCGAACGTGGGATGGGCAGGGAAGAGGGTCGGCGGCATCTGGGCGATCTCCTCGCCCGTCTTCATGGCGCCGGTGATCATCCAGTAGAGCGGGAAGACGAAGACCAGGGTGGAGCCGGTGACGACCGCGATCAGCACGGTCCAGTAGATGCGCCGCCCCCACCTGCTGTTGAGCTGGTGCGGCGAGACGATGGTACGAAACTGCACCCTGCTTATTTGCCGCACTTCGTGCGGCGGGCTCGGTCGCCCAATGCCGCCGCCTTCCCCCGTCGCTCTGGTCGCTTCGCTCCCGGCGCTCCTCCTCCAGGCGACGGCGCTCCCTCGCCGGGAAATCATGCTTTGTCCTCCCTGGTCAGCCGCAGTTGGATGGCGGCGAAGGCGAGCAGCACGATCATGAGCATCATGCCGAGCGCGCCGCCCGCGCCGTAGTCCTGGAGCGTGAACGCGAACTGGTACATCTGGAAGGCCACGGTCATCGTGGCGTCCTCCGGGCCGCCGCCGGTCAGCATGTACGGCTCGATGAACACCTGCATGGTGGCCACGACCTGCAGCATCAGCATGAGCAGCAGGATCAGCCGGGTCTGCGGGATGGTGACGTGCCTGATCCGCTTGAAGATTCCGGCCCCGTCGAGCTCGGCCGCCTCGTACAGCTCGGGCGGGATGTTCTGCAGCGCGGCCAGGTAGATCAGCGTCGCGCTGCCCATGTTCATCCAGGTGGCCACGATGACCAGGGAGATCAGCGCGGTCGACGAGGAGTCGAGCCAGGCCAGCGCGGGCAGGTGGAAGAAGTCGAGCAACTGGTTGAACATCCCGGGCCCGGGATCGAAGAACCACCTGAACAGCAGCACCGCGACGATCGGCGGCAGCATGACCGGCAGGTAGACCACGAACCGCAGGTAGGCCCGGGCGTGGCGCAACTCGTTGAGCACCAGTGCCATGACGAACGGCACGGCGTAGCCGCAGAGCAGGGCGAGTGCCGTGAACTCCACGGTGTTCAGCCACGCCTTGCCGAACGACGGGTTCCGGATGACGGTCAGGAAGTTGTCCAGCCCCACCCAGGTGGGCGAGTTGACCAGGGTGGTCTTCTGGAAGCTGAGGACGAACTCCCTGATCATCGGATACCACGCGAACACCGCGAAGCACGCCAGCGCCGCGCACAGGAACCCGTAGGCCGTCAGATTGCGCCTGAGAACACGCATGCAGGTCAGCCCTTGGTCGCCAGCATCGAGTTGGCCTTGGTCTCGGCGTCGGAGAGCAGGCTGTCGATGGTGGCGTCCTGGCGGCTCAGCACACCCGACATGGCCACGTCGAGGATGGCGTAGAGCTCCTGGGCGTGTACCGGCTCGGCCTTCGGCGGGACCGTGGCCGCGGCGTCCACGTACGGCTGGTAGTTCGTGACCGGCAGCGTGGCGTTCGCCGTGCGGTCCTGCTGGATCGCCTTGCCGGTGGCCGAGTCCCCGAAGACGTCGTTGTCGGGTACGCCGACGGGGTTGCCGAGCGTCTTGCCGCGGGCGAAGTCGAACCGGCCCTTGCCGGCGGTGTCGAAGCGGAAGTCGATCCACTCCAGTGCCGCCTTGGCCTCGGCGGGCGTGGCCTTCGGGTTGACCATGAACGCCTCGCCGCCGCTCAGCGACGCCTTGGCCTCGGGGAAGCCGGTGATGCCGTAGTCGGCGACGCTGCCCTTGAACTTGTTGACGACGTCGGTGACCACGTCGGGAGCGCCGAGCATCATGCCGACCTTGCCGCTGCCCATCGCCATCATCAGCGACTCCCAGCCGACCAGGAGCTTGTTGCCCATGCTGTTGTCCACCCAGCGCATGTCGTGCAGGTTCTGCAGCACGGCCTTGCCCTCGGGCGAGTTGAACGCGGCCTTCTTGCCGTCGTCGGTCACCATGCTGCCACCGCGGCCGTAGATGGCCTGGGTGAAGTGCCAGCCGCCGGTGTTGCCGCCGGAGTACTCGCCGTAGCCGACGTACCCGGCGCCGAGTCCGGCGATCTTCTTGGCCGCCTCGCGGACCTCGGCCCACGTCTTGGGCGGGGTGCTGGGGTCGAGCCCGGCCTTGGTGAACAGCGCGCGGTTGTAGACCAGGCCCACGCCGTAGTGCACGTTCGGGACGCCGTACACCTTGCCGTCCTTGGTGACCAGCTCCCTGACGTCGGAGCGCAGGTCGTTCCAGTTCTTGATCTCGCTGGTGTACGGGGTGATGTCGAGCGCCTGGCCCTGGCCGATCACGTCGTTGTAGTTGGTCACGGGCACCACGAAGACGGTCTCCATCTGGCCGCCCGCCAGCTTGGGGCCGAACGTCTTGGGGTCGTAACACGGCTGCTGGTCCGTGCTCTTCACCGTCACGCCGGGGTGCGCCTTCACGAACGTGGCCACGTCGTCGTCCCAAGCCTGCCGCTCCTTGGGCGCGGACTTCGCCGGCTGGCAGGCCACCGTGATCGACACCGGGGCGGCTCCGCCCGCCGTGGACTTGGCGGGCTCGCCCGAACCACAGGCCGTGGCGGACAGGCCGAGAACGGTGACGACTAACAGTCCTGTGGATCTCTGCATGGGCTGACCCTTCTAAATGCGAGGTGCCCACACCATAGGTTCGCCGACCGATGTCCGCAATATTGCGACAGCGGATTGCAATATAACGACTACATCACGTCTTTCTCGCTGTTGAGGCCCGTACGACCAGTTCCGGCTCGAACAGCAGCTCGTCGGCGGGGACCACGGCCTTGTCGATCTGGGCGACCAGCAGGTCCACGGCCGCCCGGCCCATCGCGTCTATCGGCTGGCGGACCGTGGTCAGCGGCGGATCGGTGCAGTTCATCAGCGCCGAGTCGTCGAAGCCGATGACCGACACGTCGGCCGGCACGGACAGCCCCGCGCGCCGGGCCGCCCTGACCGTGCCGAGCGCGAGCAGGTCGCTGGCGCAGATGACGCCGCTCACCCCCCGCCTGACCAGCCGCGCGGCGGCCGCGTGCCCGCCTTCCAGCGAGAACATCGTGTGCTCGACCAGCTCAGGGTCGCCCCCACCCGTCAGGAACGTCTCCAGCTTGCGCCGCGACGGCATGTGGTCCTTGGGGCCGAGCACCATGCCGACGCGCTCATGACCGAGCGCCCGCAGGTGGGCCAGGGCCATCTCGGCGGCCACGATGTCGTCGCACGACACCTGCGGGAAGTCGAGGTGGGCGACGGCCGCGTTGACCAGGACCGTGGGCAGCTTGCGCTCGTGCAGCAGCGCGTAATGGGCGTGCGACGCGTCGGCCTGCGCGTACTGGCCGCCGGCGAAGACCACACCGCTGACCTGCTGCTGGAGCAGCAGATCGACGTAGTCGGCCTCGGAGACGCCGCCGACCGTCCTGGTGCAGAGCACCGAGGTGAAGCCCTGCTGGGCGAGCGCGCCGCCGACCACCTCGGCGAACGCGGGGAAGATCGGGTTCTGCAGCTCGGGCAGCACCAGGCCGACCAGCCGGGCCCGGTCGCCGCGCAGCTGGGTGGGGCGCTCGTAGCCGAGGACGTCGAGCGCGGTGAGCACGGCCTCACGGGTCGCCTCCGACACCCCGGGCTTGCCGTTGAGCACGCGGCTCACCGTCGCCTCGCTCACCCCGACCTTCTTGGCCACCTCTGCGAGTCGTCGTGTCATGCGCAAACTATAAGGCTGATCACGCAAATACTTGCAACCGCTTACGGGGATCAGACGTCGCCCTCTTGCGGGTGGTTCTTGCGGATGTTCAGCGCACTTCACACTTCTGACCAGCCAGGGAGACGCTTGCCGGCCATCATCTGTCAGTCAATTGTTTGCGAAATCTCGTCGAAATATTGCTGGTATCTGCTCGCCATCTTATGGTTCGCCCAACGTCTTCCTCGAAGGGCCATCCCCCATGAGAGCTGTCCTAGCCGCCCTTGCGTTAGTCATCGGATTCCTGGCCGCCCCCGCGTGGGCGGCCGACACCAACCTCGCCGCGGGCAAGACCGCCACCGCCAGCAGCCACACCGACGTCTACCCCGCGCCCAACGTCACCGACGGCAACCAGGCGACCTACTGGGAGTCGGCCAACAACGCCTTCCCGCAGTGGGTGCAGGTGGACCTCGGCTCGGCCGCCACCGTGAACCAGCTCACGCTCAAGCTGCCCAGCGGCTGGCCCAGCCGTACGCAGACGCTCACCGTGCTGGGCAGCGCGAACGGGACGAGCTTCAGCACGATCAAGGACGCCGCCACCTACACCTTCAACCCCACGGCGACGATCGCCGTCAGCGCGACCGGCACGCGCTATGTCCGGCTCCAGATCACCGCGAACAGCGGCTGGCCGGCCGGGCAGCTCGCCGAGTTCGAGGTGTACGGCCAGGCGGACCCCGGGAATCCAGGCGACGGGACGAACCTGGCGACCGGCAAGCCGATCATCGAGTCGTCGCACACCCACACCTACGTGGCGGCGAACGCCAACGACGGCAACGTCCAGACGTACTGGGAGGGCGCCGCCTACCCCGGCACGCTGACCGTGCAGCTCGGCGCGGACGCCGACCTGACCTCCATCGTGCTCAAGCTCAACCCCGACCCCGCCTGGGCCACGCGTACGCAGACCATCCAGGTGCTCGGTCGCGAGCAGAGCGCCACCGGCCTGACCAGCCTGGTGGCGCAGGCTGTTTACACCTTCAACCCGGCCACCGGCAACTCGGTGACGATCCCGGTGACGGCCAGGGTCGCGGACGTGCAGCTCAAGATCACCGCCAACTCGGGGGCGCCCGGCGGGCAGGTCGCCGAGTTCCAGGTCTTCGGCACCCCGTCGGCCAACCCCGACCTCACGGTCAGCGGGCTGACCGCCTCGCCGGCGGCTCCGGTCGAGACCGACGCGGTCACGCTGTCGGCCACCGTGAAGAACTCCGGCACCGCACCCTCCGCCGCGACCTCCGTCACCTTCTACCTGGGCACCGTCAAGGCAGGCAGCGCGAACGTGGGCGCGCTGGCCGCCGGGGCCTCGGCCACCGTGTCGAGCACCATCGGCACGCGTGACGCGGGCACCTACCAGGTGAGCGCCAAGGCCGACGAGGACAACAAGGTTGTCGAGCTGAACGAGGGCAACAACACCGCCACCGCGTCGCTGACCGTGAAACCCGTCGACACCGCCGACCTGATCGCCGCGCCGGTGGCCTGGACGCCGGGCAATCCCGCTCAGGGTGACACCGTGACGTTCTCGGTGGGGATCAAGAACCAGGGCACCATCGCCTCCAGCGGCGGCTCCCACGGCATCACGCTGACCATCGCCGACGAGTCCGGCACGGTCGTCAAGACACTGACCGGCGCCACCAGCGGCGCGATCGCCCCCGGCGCGACCGCCGGACCGGCCGGGCTCGGCACCTGGGCCGCCGCCAACGGCAAGTACACGGTCAAGGTGGTGCTCGCGGACGACGCCAACGAACTGCCGGTCAAGCGGGCCAACAACACCAGCACGCAGCAGTTGTTCGTCGGGCGGGGCGCCCATATGCCGTACGACACCTACGAGGCGGAGGACGCGGCCATCGGCGGCGGCGCCACCCGGATCGGCCCGAACCGGACCATCGGCGACCTCGCCGGGGAGGCGTCCGGGCGCCGGGCGGTGACGCTGGGCACGAACGGCTCGTACGTCGAGTTCACCACCAGGGCGTCCACGAACACGCTGGTCACCAGGTTCTCCATTCCGGACGCGGCGGGCGGCGGCGGGAACAGTTCGACGCTGAACGTCTACGTCGACGGCACCTTCCTCAAGACGATCGACCTGACCTCCCGCTACGCCTGGCTCTACGGCGCCGAGGCGAGCCCCGGCAACTCCCCCGACTCCGGGGCGCCGCGGCACATCTACGACGAGGCCAACCTGCTGCTCGGCACCACGGTCCAGGCGGGCCACAAGATCAAGCTGCAGAAGGACACGGCCAACGGCTCGACGTACACGATCGACTTCGTCGACCTGGAGCAGGTGACACAGATCGCCAACCCGGACCCGGCGCACTATGCCGTACCGGCTGGATTCACCCATCTGGACGTGCAGAACGCGCTCGACAAGGTGCGCCAGGACAGCACGCTCGTCGGCGTCTACCTGCCCGCGGGCGACTACCAGACCGCCAGTAAGTTCCAGGTGTACGGCAAGGCGGTCAAGGTCGTCGGGGCCGGGCCGTGGTTCACCAGGTTCATCTCACCCTCGGGCCAGGACAACACCGACACCGGCTTCCGCGCGGACGCCACGGCCAACGGGTCGACGTTCGCGAACTTCGCCTCCTTCGGCAACTACACCTCACGCAACGACGGGCCCGGCAAGGTGTTCGACCTCACGGGCGTGGCGAGCATGGTGATCGACAACATCTGGGTGGAGCACCAGATGTGCCTGCTCTGGGGCACCAACACCGACAACATGACGATCAAGAACTCACGCATCCGCGACACCTTCGCGGACGGCATCAACATGACCAACGGCAGCACCGGCAACCTGGTCACGAACATCGAGGCCCGCTCGACCGGTGACGACAGCTTCGCGCTGTTCTCCGCCATCGACATCAACAACGGCGAGCAGCGGGACAACGTCTTCGAGAACCTGACGTCGCTGCTCACCTGGCGGGCGGCGGGCGTCGCGGTCTACGGCGGGTACGCCAACACCTTCCGGAACATCTACATCGCCGACACGCTGGTCTACTCGGGCGTCACGATCAGCTCGCTGGACTTCGGCATCCAGATGCTCGGTTTCGGGGCCAGCCCGCCCACGAGCTTCGAGAACATCTCGCTGGTCAGGACCGGCGGCCACTTCTGGGGCCAGCAGACCTTCCCGGCGATGTGGGTGTTCTCCGCTTCCAAGGTGTTCCAGGGGATCAGGGTCAGCAACCTGGACATCGTCGATCCGACCTACCACGGCATCATGTTCCAGACGAACTACGTGGGTCAGCAGCCGCAGAACCCGGTCACGGACACGATCTTCACGAACGTGTCGATCAGCGGCGCCCAGAAGAGCGGTGACGCCCTCGACGCCAAGTCCGGCTTCGGCCTCTGGGCCAACGAGCTGCCCGAGCCGGGTCAGGGCCCGGCCGTCGGCTCCGTCACGTTCAACAACCTGAGGTTCAGCAACAACGCTCAGAACATCAAGAACACGACGTCGACCTTTGCCATCACGGTAAATCCCTAAATATCAGCCCTGATGGGCAGGCCCTGCCAGTCGCTCGCGCTGGTCACCGCGGCGGCGCTCAACAGCGTCCCGCGGTGCAGACGCTCCGGCGGGGTCAGCCCGTCCAGGGCGGCGCTGATGTAACCGGCCACGAACGCGTCGCCCGAGCCGGCGGTGTCGACGATCGGCACCTGCAGGGCGGGCGCGTCGTACCGCATGCGGTCCGCCCGTACGCTCGCGCCCTTGGCGCCGCGGTTCACCACGACCTCGCGCTCGGGCGTGAGCGCGGGCTTGACCAGGTCGAGCTCGTCCTGGCCGAGGAAGAGCAGGTGGGAGGCGCAGGCCAGCTCGCCCAGCACCTCCTCGGCCTCGCGCACCGACGGCCAGAGGGCGGGTACGTACTCGACGGCGAAGGAGATGACCACCTCGGCGGTCTTGGCCGCGCTCACGGCCGTGCGGACCGCCTCCAGGGCGTCCCTGCCGAGGCCCGCCGTCAGGCCGGTGACGTGCAGCATCTTCGAGGACCCGATCCTGTCGATGGGCACGTTGCCCGGCGTCAGGGTCGTTCCGGCCGATCCGCTGCGGTAGTGCGTGAGGCGCTGCTCGCGGCCCACGCGTGACTCCCTGAGCAGCAGCCCGGTGTGCGCGCCCTCGATGACCCGAACGTCTGCCGCGTCGACACCCTCGCCCTTCAGCACGGTGAGGATCCTGGCGCCCAGCTCGTCGTTGCCGACCTTGCCCAGGTAGGCAGCCCGATGTCCGAGCCGGGACAGGGCTATGGCGAGGTTGAACTCCGGGCCGGTGACGTCCAACCGGGCTTCGGTCTCATGACGTACCCGGCCACTGGACACGACCCCCAGCGCCTCGCCGAGCGTGTAGACGTCGGTCATGCGGCCGACTGTAGTCGGTCACGACATAACAAATCGGATTTTTCGGTAACGTTCCTGGTCACGGCCGTGATCAAATATTTTCTGTAACTTTAACGAACATTGTCCCCATCAAATGCATCAAAGTAGTAGAGGAGGTCGGCGATCCCGAGCCGGCCTCAGCAAAAACGGGGAATGAGAGGAATCAGCACCCTCATGAAGAACATCGCTGTAGGAATCGTCTCAGCCCTTGTGGGCGGGACGCTCCTGATCTCAGGCGCCGGTGCCGCGTCGGCCACGACGAAGGCTCCGACCGTCGACATCAGGGACATCTCACCGAACCCGGTCGTGGTCAAGGCCGGTAGCGAGACGGAGGCCTTCTTCAAGGTCGACGCCAGCTCGGACGTGGAGAAGGTCCAGCTCAGTGTGGAGCCGGTCGACCCGCGCCTCCGCACCCTGCGGGCCAAGGACGTCAACAAGGTCGAGAGCTGGCGCTTCTCCGTCCCGTTCAACGAGAACGACCAGGACGGCAAGTGGAAGGCCACCGCCCAGGCCTACGACAAGGACGGCAAGGTCGTCGACACCGACACCGCGTTCTTCGCCGTAGAGATCCAGAAGGGCAAGGCGGAGACGCGCATCTCGCGCTTCAGCGCCGACCCGTCGAAGGTCCGCAAGGGCAGGAGCATCGAGTTCTCCGGTCGTCTCCAGGTCAACGACGACGACCGCTGGAAGGGCGTCCGCGGCGAGCGGGTCAGCATCTTCTACAAGGCCAACGGCTCCAGCGGCTGGAAGTGGGTCGCCTCCGACCGCACCGGCTGGAACGGCCGGTTCGAGGCCGACACCCGCGCGTACAAGAGCGGCCTGTTCAAGGCCGTGTACGCGGGTGACGACGAGCTCGAGGGCGCGACGAGCGACACGGACTACGTGCGGGTCGTCCCGCGCTGGTCCCGCTAGTCACATCCAGGTAGCTGGTACCGCCAGTCACACCGAGGTAGCGGCCCGGTCCCCGTACGGGGGCCGGGCCGCTGCTTTGCCTGAGCCCGACGGCCTTGTCTTGACCGGCCTTCGCCGCGCCGTCCGTGAGAGTCACGACCCGAGGGGTAGCTTCGAGGTATGGCTGAGGACCTGTTGAAAGAGTTCGATCCGTTCGACGTCTTCGACGCCGAGGCGGCCCGGCTAGACCGTTTCTTCACCGGACTCGACGACGCCGGATGGGCGCGGCCGTCGCGCTGCGAGGGGTGGTCGGTCCGCGACGTCCTGGGCCACCTGGCGGGCGAGGAGCTCTACAACCACGCCTGTCTCGACGGCAACGTGCAGGACCTGCTGGCCCGCCTCGCCAGGGAAGGGGTCAACGGCTTCCACGACTTCAACGAGTGGTGCGTACGCCAGCGCCGGACCATGCCCGTGGAACGGGTGCTCCAGGAGTGGCGGACCGAGAACGCCGACACCCGGCGCCGCATGCGGGAGCTCGGGCGGGACGCGTTGCTCGACACGATGGCCGGCCTGTACCCGGTGGGGATGCAGGCCTTCCACTACGACTCCGAGTACGCCACGCACGCCGACGACGTCGGCGCCCCGGTGCCGAAGGAGGAGGCCGACGCCCGGACGCTCTGGCGGGTGGCGGTGGGCCGGTTCGCCCTGTCGGAGCAGGAGGCCGAGGTCCGGATCGAGCAGACGGCCGAGCAGATCCGGGTGAACACGGCCGGATTGACCACGACGCTGTCCTTCCCGGAGTTCGTCGAGGCGACGGTGGGGCGTCTGACGCCCGACGACGAGCTCGACCCGCGGGTCGCCTCTGCTCTGAGGTGTCTGGCCTGAGCTCAGGCGGTGATGACCGCCAGCAGGAGCAACAGCACGACGACCACTCCGAGCAGTACGATCAGCCAGATGTGCGCCGTAGCCCACGACTGCATCCGCGCGCGGTAAAAACCCGCGTCGGATCCTGTCTCGATCTTGTTGATTGCGGCTACACGCCGCGCCAGGTCGGGGTCCTCCAGCTCAAGTGCCTGCTCGATTTCCCCGAGGATGCGGCGTTCCCTTCCAGATAGACTCATTGTGACCACCATCACTCCGCGCCGGTGAAAGCCATGTACCCGGAAGTAACCGGCACATACCGCTTCCACCGGGCGGAAGTGGAGATCAGACCTTGCCGTAGCGCTGCTTGAAGCGCTCCACGCGACCGGCGGTGTCGAGGACCCGCCCGCGTCCCGTGTAGAAGGGGTGACTCGCGGAGGAGACGTCGACGTCGACGACCGGGTAGGTGTGGCCGTCCGCCCACTCGACGGTCCTGTCACTCGTCAGGGTCGAGCGGGTGAGGAAGGCGAACCCGACGCTCGGGTCGCGGAAGACGACGGGCTGGTACGAGGGGTGCAGGTTCTTTCTCATGCCCCCTGCAACCGTACGACAATGGTTTTCATTCCCTGGATTCGAAGGTGTGTGGGAGTCATGTCACAGTGTCCACAGCGGGATGAAGGGGAACGAAACCATTCGTGATCGCCTCGTCTGCTCGCCTGATCGGTGCACTGGCGATCACGCAGACCGCCGGATACGGCATTCTCTACTACGCCTTCTCCGTCTTCATCACCCCGATGGCCCACGATATGCACGCGGGTGTCGCCGAACTCACCGGCGCGATAACGCTGGCCGTACTCGTCTCGGCGGTCGTGGCGCCGCCCATCGGCCGATGGCTCGACCGGCATGGCGGGCGCGGCCTGATGACGGCGGGCTCGGCGCTCGGCGCGGCGGCCGTGCTCGCCTGGTCGCAGGTGCACAACCTGATCCAGCTCTACCTGGTGTGCGCGGTGCTCGGCGTCGCCTCCGCGATGGTGCTGTACGAGGCCGCGTTCGCGGTCATCGTCGCCCGGTTCGACGCGGCGCGGCGGGCGCGGGCCCTGCTCGCCGTGACCGTCGTCGCCGGCTTCGCGTCCAGCGTCTTCCTGCCTCTGACGGGCTTCCTCGTCGATCGGTACGGGTGGCGGCAGGCGCTGGTCATCCTGGCCGCCGGATACGCCGTGACGGCCGTACCCCTGCACTTCCTGGCCGTGCGGAGCCGTCCCTTCTCCGCGCACACGGACCGGCGCGTCGTCGGGGCGGCGCTGCGGGAACGGCCGTTCTGGCTGCTGGCGGCGGCGTTCCTGACGCAGACGGGCGCCGTGGCGGTCATGGGCGTGCTGCTCGTGACGTACCTGATCACGCTCGGCCACTCCCCCATCTTCGCGGCGACCGTGGCGGGCCTGCTCGGCGTGCTGTCGGTGACCGGCCGGCTGGTGACCACCGGCCTGCAGGGGCGGTGGCCGGTGGCGCTGATCACAGCGGCCGTGTTCGCGCTGCAGGGCGCGGCCGCGCTGCTGCTGCCGGTGGCCGGGCGGAGCGTGGCGGGCGCGATCTGCGCGGTGGTGCTGTTCGGGCTGGGGTTCGGGGTGAGCACCATCGCCCGTCCCGCGCTGCTCGCCGACCGGTACGGCACCGCCGCCTACGCGACGCTGAGCGGCGCCCTGGCCCTGCCGATCACCGTGGCCAAGGCCGTCGCCCCCCTGCTCGCGGCCGGTGTGGCGCAGTTCGCCGGATACCCCACGGTGATGATCGCGGTGGCGGCGGCCTGTGGGCTCGGCGCCCTGTCCCTGGTGGCCTACGATCGCCGTGGGCGAACAGAGCGAGCGACCTCCGGCGAACACGTAAGGTAGCCGCATGGATACCCCCACCGAGGCTCTCCACCGCGTGTTCGGCTACGACTCGTTCCGGGCAGGGCAGCAGGAGATCATCGATCACGTCGTCGAGGGCGGCGACGCGCTGGTGCTCATGCCGACCGGCGGCGGCAAGTCTCTGTGTTACCAGATCCCCGCGCTGGTCCGTCCGGGCGTCGGGGTGGTCGTCTCGCCGCTGATCGCGCTGATGCAGGACCAGGTCGACGCGCTGACCGCGCTCGGCGTGCGCGCGGGGTTCCTCAACTCCACCCAGGACTTCGATGAACGACAACGGGTCGAGGCGGCCTTCCTGGCGGGCGAGCTCGACCTGCTCTACCTCGCGCCGGAGCGGCTGCGGGTCGAGACGACGCTGCGGCTGCTGGCCAAGGGCGAGATCTCGCTGTTCGCCATCGACGAGGCGCACTGCGTGTCGCAGTGGGGGCACGACTTCCGCCCCGACTACCTGGCGCTGTCCGAGCTGCACGAGCGCTGGCCGGAGGTGCCGCGCATCGCGCTGACCGCGACCGCCACCCCCGCCACCCATGCCGAGATCGCCTCCCGGCTGCGGCTGGAGAAGGCCCGGCACTTCGTGGCCAGCTTCGACCGGCCCAACATCCACTACCGCATCACCACCAAGAACGAGCCGAAGCGCCAGCTCCTCGACTTCCTGCGCGCGGAGCACCCGGGCGACGCGGGCATCGTCTACTGCCTGTCGCGCTCCTCGGTCGAGAAGATCGCGGCCTTCCTCGTCGACAACGGCATCGCCGCCGTGCCCTACCACGCGGGCCTCGACAACCGCACCCGCGCCGCGCACCAGGCGCGCTTCCTGCGCGAGGACGGGCTGATCGTGGTGGCGACGATCGCGTTCGGCATGGGCATCGACAAACCCGACGTACGCTTCGTCGCCCACCTCGACCTGCCCAAGTCCGTCGAGGGCTACTACCAGGAGACCGGCCGGGCCGGCCGCGACGGGCTGCGCGCGACCGCCTGGATGGCCTACGGCCTGCACGACGTGGTCCAGCACCGGCGCCTGGCCATGGAGGGCGACGACGCCCACCGCCGCCGCCAGGTGCTCCACCTCGACGCGATGCTGGCGCTGTGCGAGACGGTCGAGTGCCGCCGGGTGATGTTGCTCGACTACTTCGGGCAGGAGGACTCCAAGCCGTGCGGCAACTGCGACACCTGCCAGGCACCGCCCGAGTCCTGGGACGGCACCGTCCCCGCTCAGAAGGTCCTGTCCACGGTGCTGCGGCTGCGCCGCGAGCGGGGCCAGAAGTTCGGCGTCGGGCAGATCGCCGACATCCTGCTCGGCAAGAAGACGGCCAAGGTGCTGCAGCACGGCCACGACTCGCTGAGCGTGTTCGGGGTGGGTGCCGATCTGGGCAACACCGAGTGGCACGGGGTGGTGCGCCAGTTGCTGGCCCAGGGACTGCTGGCCGTCGAGTCCGACTACGGCGCGCTGGTCCTCACCGACGCCAGCGCCGACGTGCTGCGCGGGCAGCGCGAGGTGCGCCTGCGCCGCGACGCCCCTCGGACCGCCCGGGCCAAGACCGCTACCAAGGACCGTCCCGTGGTGGAGCTGCCGGCGGCGGCTGAGCCGGTGTTCGAACGACTGCGGGCGTGGCGGGCGGCTACGGCCAAGGAGCAGGGGGTGCCCGCTTACGTGATCTTCCATGACGCGACGCTGCGGGAGATCGCGACGCTGTCGCCGTCCACGCTGGCCGAGCTCGGGACGGTCAGCGGGGTGGGCGAGAACAAACTGGCCAAGTACGGCGACCAGGTCCTGGAGACGCTCGCCTCTTGAGGTGTTAGTGGGGGCGACGGCCGCACGAAGATCGGCCGTCGCCACCACGTTGCTCGCCCTGGGCTCGGCGTTGGGGTTCACCGCCGCGTCGACAGGGCCGCACATGCACTCATCGTCTGGTACGGCCCGGGGTAAGGGGCCGCCCTCTCACTCATGCGCCGCTATCCGTACCCGCATCTCGGGCGGATCATCCGTCGCCGGAACCCCAATTACCTATCAGTGGGCTGTTTCCCCACGGAAGGGTGGATAGCGATGATCAGGCGGTGGGGTCGTCCGTCCTCGGCCTGCTCGTCGTGATACTTGCTGACCAGCGAAGCCACCACCCCGGACAGCTCTTCGGCGAAGGCCGCCCGGTCGGCGGCCGAAGCGAAGCGGACCTCGCCGTCGATGGCGAACGTCGCGACCCGCTTCCTGGCCTTCGCCGCGCCGGTGACGAGGGTGCCCACGTCACGCACCAGGCGAGCGGCCACGGCCAGCAGCCAGCGGGCCGAGAGCTGGTCGGGGGCTCGGGACGGGTCAGGTTCGACCGCCGACAGGGCCGTCGGCGAGATGACGTACGAGGCGGCCGATGCCTGCATGACGCGTTCGGTGCAGTTGCCCTTGCGCCGCTCTTCGACGAGCTCCACGAGGCCGTGGCGTTCCAGGGCTCTGAGGTGGTAGTTGACCTTCTGCCTGGCCAGACCGACCTTGGCGGCCAGCATCGTGGCCGAGCCCGGCTCGGCGAGCTCGGCCAGCAGCCGGGCGCGCACCGGATCCAGCGACACCTCGGCGGCGGCCGGGTCCTCAATCACCGCGACTTCGTACATGGCTCCACGCTGACACCGACAATTAATGCTGTCAAGCTATCTGCTGTTGTCAGTCCAGTGGGGGTCGCGGCCCAGGTAGGCGAGCAGCCGGTCCTGCGCGGAGGCTTGGGGGGCGGTGTCCAACGGTAAGGCGAAGCGGGCCGGGCGGTCGGCGTCCGTGGCGAAGAGGCGGGCCAGCGGCAGGAGCTCGGCCGCCATGGGCGCCGGGATCGGGGTGTGATGACCGCAGGATCGGGCCACGTCCCAGGCGTGCACGGTCACCTCGACGGCGCCGACGCCGCACACCATCGCGGCCGTCAACGGGCAGCCGCCGACGGAGACGATGGCGTCCCGGGCGTTCGCCCAGGCGTGGAGCAGGCTGGTGGCGCGGTCCCGCAACGAGAGCACATGATCGAGCTCGCCACCGTCCACCACCGGACCTCCCAAGGTCCAGTCGCCTGCCACCGGCGGGCCATGGGTGGCGGTGACGGTGGTCTCCGCCGTAGTGATGGCGTTGGGCTTGTTGTGGCCGTCGCTGATCGGCGGGATGAGGGCGACGTGGCCGAAGGCTGCGGCTTCCGCCAGTGCCGTGAACGAGTCGTTCGCGTGCGCCAGCAACGCCCGCAGGTCCCAGTCGTCACATGGGGTGGGACGGTCCAGGTCGCCGGGCGTGACCAGACGCAGGCAGCCCAGCGCGTAGTCGATGGCCCGCCCCAGCAGAGCGACACCGCCCATCCGGGGATCAGCGGTGGTGCCGGCGTTGGTCGTGGGTGGGGACTCTCGCATCTTTGCCTCCCTCTCTCCTGTGCAGACAAGGCGGCGGGGGGAAAGTCACCGGTCCGGCGAGGAAAGGATCGGGGGCGGAGGCGGGTCTCGTCAGCCAGCACCGCGATGTCGGTGAAGGACTCGTGTGCGCGGAACTGCCGCCAGGTCAGCCAGATCATCGAAGCACCTCCAGGGCGGGGCGACGGCCCGAGCCGGAGCCGACGCCGGCGGTCCGGCCCATGTAGGCCAGGACGAGGTCTTCCAGGCCGATCGTGCTGACGGTCCAGGCGGGATCGAGGATCGGTGCCTCGGTGTGGATGACCAGCGTGGTCTGCCGGTCGGTGTGGCTGGCGGAGATGACGTGCTGGTCCGCGGGGAGGGTGGCGATGTCGCGGCGGGGTCCGACCAGCCGGTGGTGGGTGGCCAGGAGTTCGTCGATCTCCCCGATGATCTCGAGCTGGGAGGCGACCAGCACGATGAGGTGGTCACAGACGCGTTCCAGGTCGGCGACCAGGTGGGAGGAGAGTATGACGCTGAGTCCGTGTTCGGCGACGGCCTCCATGAGGTCCTGAAGGACCTCCCGCCGGGCGAGCGGGTCGAGGGCGGCCACCGGCTCGTCGAGGATCAGTAACTCGGGCCGTTTGGCGAGGCCCAAGGTTAGGGCGAGCTGGGCGCGCTGACCGCCCGACAGCTTCCTGGCCCGCTGCTTCGGGTCCAGGCCGAGCCGCTCGATCCGCCGACGTGCCAGGGCGCCGTCCCAGCTCGGATTGAGCCGGGCCCCGAGGCGTAGATGGTCGGAGACGGTCAGCCTGGCATAGGTGGGGGTGTCCTGGGCGACGAAGCCGACCTTCGCCAGTTGCGCCGGGCCGCTGCCGGGGCGGCCGCCGCACACCTCGATCGTGCCCACCGTCGGCGTCAGCATCCCGGCGGCCAGGTTCAGCAGCGTCGACTTCCCGGCGCCGTTGGGGCCGACCAGGCCGGTCACGTGCCCGGCCGGGATCTCCAGGGTGCAGTCGGTCAGCGCCCAGTGTCGTTGGTATTTCTTGCCCAGAGCCCGGGTCCGCAGGACCGCAGTCATAAGGTCTCCCCTGGACCCCCCATATCGCTGCGCTCGGTCACGCTATGTTCTCCTGAGCGACAGTCCGGAAGGTGGTCATGAACAGGGCCTCGATGCTCTCGTCGTCGAGCCCGGCCAGACGGGCCTTGGCCAGCCAGCGCCGCAGGTCCTGTCGCAGCGGGCCGTGCGCGGCCAGCAGCGAGGCGTCGGCCAGCGTCCGGGTCACGAACGTGCCGACACCTGGGCGGGCGGCTACGAGCCCGTTGTGTTCGAGTTCCCGGTAGGCCTTGAGCACGGTGTTGGGGTTGATCGCCAACCGCGCCACCACGTCCTTGACCGTCGGAAGCTGGTCACCCTCTCGCAGCAGACCCAGCCTCAGCGCCTGCCGTACCTGCTGGACCACCTGCAGGTACGGCGAGACACCGGACCGGACGTCCAGATGGAACTCGATCACGCATTCCTCCATTTATCTATTTATATAGCACTTTAGACCTTGGGGTAGGCGACTCGGCAGAACCGAGGTCTCCCGCGCTCCTCGGCCTTGGAGCTCTACGCTGGGCGGCGAGCGAGAGGATCCCTCATGAGTGTGCTCGACAGACTGTTCGACAGGTTCCTCGGGCTGCCGGAGGCGGTGGCCGGTGATGTCGCGGTCGCGCGTGATCTGCGGGTCGCGATGCCCGACGGCGCGGTGCTGCTCGCCGACCGCTATCAGCCTCGTGGCGCCGGGCCGTTACCCGTGGTGTTGATGCGCACGCCGTACGGAAAGCACCGGATCGACGCGAAGGCGTTCGCGGGCGTGCTGGCCAGGCGCGGGATGCAGGTCGTCGTCCAGAACACCCGGGGCGTCTTCGGCTCCGGCGGCCGGTTCCACGCCTTTCATCAGGAGAAGGGCGACGGCCTGGCCACGGCGGCGTGGCTGCGGGCGCAGCCGTGGTGTGACGGGCGGCTGGCCATGGCGGGGGCCAGCTATCTCGGGTACACGCAATGGGCGGTCGGGCCCTACCTGGATCCGCCGCTGGAGGCGATGGGGCTGGGGGTCACGGCCAGCGAGTTCGTCAGCACGTTCTATCCGGGTGGCGTGATGGGCCTGCACAACATGCTGACCTGGTCGTCGCTGATCGGCACCCAGGAGGAGGCGCTCCTGGGCGGGCTGCTGCCCGACCCCCGCAAGGAGCGGCGCGTACGGCGGGCCATGGCGCACGTCCCCATCGGCACGTCCGACATGGCGGCGATCGGCAGGCCGGAGCCGTTCCTGCGCGAGGTGGCGGCGCACGCGGAGCCGGGCGACGACTTCTGGGCGGCCACCGACCACAGCGCGGCCGCGGCCAAGATGACCACGCCGACCAGCATGGTGACCGGCTGGTGGGACCTGTTCCTGCCCGCGCAGCTACGTGACTTCACCGCGCTGCGCGAGGCCGGGCGGCGCAGCCGGATCACGATCGGCCCGTGGGGGCACGACCTGGGCGCGATCCGCGCCCTGATGATCGACCAGGTGTCATGGCTGTCCGCGCACCTGCTCGGCGACACCGCCCAGCTCCATCAGGCACCGGTACGCCTCTACCTGCAGAAGGCCAACCGCTGGCTGGACTTCGACCGGTGGCCGCCCGCGGAGTCCACTCCGACGCCGCTGTACCTGCGCGACGGTCAGGGGCTCGGCTGGGAGGTGCCGGACAAGAACGATTCCGGCACGTTCGTCTACGATCCGGCGCACCCCACACGGTCGCCGGGTGGCCCGATGTTGTCCGCCCAGGAGCTCGGCCAGCGCGACAACCAGGAGGTGGAGCGCCGCTCCGACGTGCTCGTCCACACCGCCGCGCCGCTCACCCGGGATCTCGACCTGGTCGGACCGGTCTCGGCCGTCGTGCACGTACGCACCGACACGGGGCATGCCGACCTGTTCGTACGGCTCTGCGACGTCGACCCCTCGGGCGTCTCCCGGAACGTCACTGACGGCATCGTGCGCCTGCCCTCAGGCTCGCAGGGCGTGACCCGGGCTGAGGTCGAGCTACACCCGACCGGGTACCGCTTCCGGAAGGGCCACCGGCTGCGGGTACAGGTGGCGGGGGGTGCGTTTCCGAGGTTCGCGCGTAACCACGGGACCGGCGAGCCGGCGGCCGGAGCCGTGCGGACGCGGCGTACCTCGTTCGAAATCTTCCATGGTCCCGAATATCCGTCGGCATTGATCCTTCCGCTCCTTGGAAATGCATAAAAGGAACAAATGCCGCTTATCGCGAACATGGTCAATTAGCAGTGGCGGAGGGGACGTCGTAGCCTCTGAAGATGGATCCGGATCGCGGTCGTCACGAATGGGGCGATCGAGGTAGAAAACGCACAGTCATCGCAGGCTGCCTGGTGGTCTGCGGCATCGGCGCGATTATCTGGCTGATTGCTCTGGGCGTGATCTGGTATTTCTTTTTACGATCATAAAGTAGGACGCGGGCGATCACCACGCAAAGTTTTCGGCACCCATAGGTTCAGGCGCGTCCTCGCGTAGTTCTTTGGGGGCTGATCGGTAGGCGGTGGCGACGCGCCCGAACATGTCCAGCAGTAGTGGCACCTGTTCGGGCCCGTAGTGCAGGGGCGATCTCGTCCAGGTGCCGCCTGGACGACTCACAGGCAGCCCGGTAATCGTCCAGGCCGCCCTCGACCAGTTCTACGGTGACCATGCGCCGATCGCGTTCGCCGCGCACCCGTCGTACGTAGCCCGCCTTCTCCAGTCTGTCGATCAGCCGCGTCGTCGACGCGGACGGCAGCCCGGCGGTTCGGCTGCGCGCCTATGAAAAGGCCCGCTACCCGCGCATCTCTCTGGTCTCCCGGATAGCCAGGCGCAATCCCGCCAACTGGCGCATTCCCCCGCTGATCGGCCGACTGTTCCCGGAAACGTCCCACACCGCCATGCTCGCCCGCTTCAGCAACCGCCTGACCGCGCCTGCCGTGCGATCCGTCTCACCGCAGCCCCAGACGGAACGCCCCTAGCAGCAGGCCCCCTTGCTTGCGGCGGACTTCGACGCGGCGACGTGCGGTGCTCAGGTGGCGAGCACCAGGCTGATGGCGGCGTAGCCGAGCCAGGCGAGGCAGGCTGCGAACCCGAGTCGTTCGCCGATGCCGTGTACCGACACGCGGCCGGTTAGTCGATGCAGCGGCCCGCGCGCCACAATGGTGACGAGGAAGATCGCCAGACCGGCCGTGGGTGTCCAGGACATTACGGCGGTCCATTCGTGCGAGGCGCCAAGGCGGGTAAGCGAACCGTCCAGCAGTGGGGCGGCGGCGCACAGAGCGAGGCCGGCGATGAATCCCGCGATCGCGTGCACGACTCCCGAGTGCGTCATGGCGAACTCGCCTGCGTGTGGATCCATGAAGTCGGTGCGAAAGACCGCGGCTACGAGCATCGCGACTGCGAAGACGCCCAGCAGTACCGTCGCGGCGGTCGGGACGGTGCCCGGTGAAGCGGTGTACAGCCCAACGGCGAGAAGGACCACGGCCAGCACGACTGAGCCGACTGCGAGAGAGTAGAGCCATCGGTAGGCGGTGAGCGCATACTCCGACAAAGTCCTTTCGATGGGGCTCATGTTCGCGGCCACCAGATGTAAGACGCCGAACGCCGCGACACACAGTGCCACGCTGGCGATGCTCAAAGCCGCCCAGACGTCGGTCATCGCACCGTCGTCAGCGCTTCACGGCCAGATTTCGACATGCGGAACCCCTTCGTGACGCGAGCTGAGGTTGGAGCCGGCGTCCAGCGTGACGATTGTAGAGGTCAAGGTCATGGTCGGGATACGGCCAGAGCGGCAGAATCCACGTCCGGTCCGCATCTGGGGGCGGGTCTTGAAGCCGAAAGCCTATGTCACCGCTGGTTTGGGCTCGCTATTCGCGACCCTATTGGGCTTGTACTATCCAGCTATTGGCGACTTCACCGGCCTCTACTGCGCTCCACGCAAGCTTCACCATGTCCAGCCGCCAGCGGAAAACGCCCCTCCCGAAGACGTCGTGAGGACCTACCTGAAGGCGGTCGTGGCGCGAGACATCGATACCGCCCGCCGCCTGTCCACCCCAGAATTCGCCGATCGCGAGGAGTCCGTCATCGACAGTCCATTCTGCGACTGGACCGATATTACGGCAGCAACCATCTACCCGTGCCATCCTGATCTGGATGGCACGGGTAGGTATACAACCGTAATGAACGTGTCGATAAGACTCGAACTCAAAAGCCGCGACCGAGACGCGCCATATGATTACAGCTGGGGTTACTGGCTCGAAAGAGACTCGCCGAGGAAGAGCTGGCGTATCTTCGAGTCAGGAGAGGGATAACAGAAATTGTCGGCCCGGCAGTGGAAAAAGCTGTCGACTGCACCACCAGCGGCCAAGTAGCGCAGCCGGGATCGGCGACCACAGCCACCGTAGCGCGTCCGTGGCGCCTCAGAAACGCTGCAGCCCGGTCACCCGGAGCAGGTCGAGCGCCGTGGCCTCGGGGGATCCCGGCTCGGCCGAGTACACGAGCATGGTCTGGCTGCTGTCCGGGAGCAGGAGGGTGTCGCAGTCGAGCGTGATCGTACCCAGACTGGGATGACTGATGCTCTTGGCCGCGGTACGCCATGGGGAGGATCGCCCCTCCCGCCAGAGCTCGTCGAATCGCGGGCTGCCACGACGGAGGTCCCTGATCAGTTGTGCCAGGTCGGGGTCGTTGGGGTAGCGGGCATGGGCGGCACGTAGCGTGCCGACCGAGGCGCGGGCAGCCGCGTCGTCTTCGTCCGGACCTGCGGCGACCTGGCAGCGGCTACTGCCGAGAAAGCGCTGCCAGATGAGATTGCGTTGCCGCTGCGGCCATGCGGACATGTCGCCTTGAAGCGCCGCCGCGAGGGGATTCCAGGCCAGTACGTCACCCTTGGCAGACAGCACCAGTACGGGCAGATCCGCCATGCGGTCCAGCAGCCGGAACACGCTCGGGCGTACGACCATCGCGATGCGTCCGGCCTGAGGCGGCTCGTGGTCGGCGAGCCGGAATATCAGGTCACGGTCATCGTCGTCGAGCCGCAGGGCCTGGGCCAACGCGCCGATGACCTGGCTCGAGGGCCGCGGCCCGCGCCCCTGCTCGAGCCGGACCACGTAATCGACGCTCAGACCCGCGAGCATGGCCACTTCCTCCCGGCGCAGACCCGGCACCTGGCGCCGCATCCCCATCGGCAGCCCGACGTCCTGCGGTCGCACCCGGGCTCGGGCTGTGCGGAGTACTTCGGCGAGTTCGGCGCGGTTCACTCCTCGATGATGCCGCCAGACCGGGCCGGCCGGGTGGTACCGCAGGTCCCATGCCTCAGCGGTCCTGGCGGGCCCCGGGCGCGCGCACCGATGATCGGCTCCATGACATACGTGAAAACGGTGGCACTGGTCACCGGAGCGAACAAAGGGCTGGGCCGGGAGACCGTACGCCGCCTGGCCGAAAGAGAATGGCTGGTCCTCCTGGCCGCTCGGGACCGGGAACGGGGCAGGCACGCTGCGGACATGCTGGCGAGTGAGGGGCTCGACGTCGAGTTCGTCGAGCTCGACGTGACCTCGGACGAATCCGTGGCGGCGGCCGTGAAGGCCGTCGCTGAGCGCGTGGATCACCTGGATGTGCTGGTCAACAACGCCGGCGTCGGTGGCCCGTTGCTGGATCCGGCCGACATGGACGCCGACATGCTACGGGAGCTGTACGAGGTCAACGTGTTCGGTCAGGTGCGGGTCACCCACGCGTTCCTGCCGTTGCTTCGGAAGTCGGAACAGCCCCGCATCGTCATGGTGTCCAGCGCTCTCGCCTCACTGACACACGCCGGCGACCCTGCCCGCCCCGAGTCCGGCTTCCTGAGCCTGGACTATGCCTCATCGAAGGCGGCACTCAACATGATCGTGTCCCAATACGCCCGAGCGCTGCCCGGGTTCAAGGTCAACTCTGCGGATCCGGGCAACCCCGCCACCGATATGAACCATCACACGGGTATCCATACCGTCGCCGAGGGGGCCACTGCGATCATCAAGTTGGCCACCTTGGACGCTGACGGGCCGACCGGAGGCTTCTTCGACACCAACGGCCCCATCCCCTGGTAGGAGCGAAGATGACCACGATTCTGACCATCGGGCTGCATCCGAGCTCGATCGACTACACCAAGCACCCGGGCCTCGATGAGACGACACTCACCACACGGATCGAGCAGGGCGATGCGGCTCTGCGGGCGGCGGGCTTCGACGCGGTGTCGTGCCTGATCGGTACCGACCCGGACGAAGCAGAGAAGACCATCCGTGAACGGTTGTCCGAGGGCCCTTTCGGCCTGGCCATGATCGGAGGTGGTGTGCGCATGACACCCGAACACACCGTCCTGTTCGAACGGCTGATCAACGTGCTGGTGACGACGACACCCGGAATCCGGTTCTGCTTCAACACCACACCTGAGACGACGGTCGACGCCATTCGCCGTTGGATATAGCCCTCCGTCCAGGCCTGGGAACCTCTTGCCGCTCGACGGCGTACGTGTCGTGAGAGCGGAGGAGGTTCGATGAAGCGGATGACAATCGGAGCGGTGCTCATAGTGGCTGTCGGGTGCACCACCGGCGGCCAGATGGCGGAGCCGGGGTCGGCGCCCGCCACCGCTACCCGGGCTACGTCGCAGGCTCCCGCCGGGACGCCGACGCCCGGTACCACCACGTCCACCAAGGCGGCGTGTCATGGGACGTCGGTGGTCACCCAGGGCGATGGGTTTCCCGAGGTGCGGGGGGTTTCGCGGGACGCTGAGGTGTGGGGGTTGTTGTTCGCGCCGGTTCCGTTCAAGCGGGGCGAGGAGGTCAAGATCGTGTGGCGGATGACCGGTGAGGGGCCGCTGAAGGTCACGGCCGTGCTGGGCGACGGCACGCGGGCCAAGCCCACGTTCGGCCCCGAGCAGCATGGCGGCTCGACGTGGAACCGGCCGGGTGAGGAGTGGGGCACGGGGTTCGTCTTCCCCAAGGCGGGCTGCTACCGGGTGGACCTGACGCGGACCCGCGGATCCGGCCACCTGTGGCTACCCGTGAATGAGCCCGTCACCCGTGAAATGGGCCCGTCACCCGTGAAATAGGCCGGTGCAATAAGTCAGTGGCCGAGGACGCGGTCGATGAAGGTCGTGACGTCTGTCAGGACCTCGTCCCGGTTCGTCTCGTTGAACACCTCGTGCCGGGCATCCGGATAGATCCGTTCGGTCAGGTCGTCGCCGCGGATCGTCTCGATGCCGGTACGGCTGGAGGTCAGCGGGACGAGCTGGTCGTCGGCGCCGTGGATCCAGAGCGTGGGCAGGCTGCCGAGCGTTCCGCTCTTGGAGATCGAGGCGATCGTCGTGGCGAACGCCTCCAGGGTGGGCCGCTTGAACGGTCCGTGCCAGACCAGCGGATCCTCGGCGTAGGCGACGCCGACAGCAGGGTCACGGGAGAGGGTGGCCGGGTCGATGGGGATGTCCGGGATCTCGTCGAGGGACAGCAGGACGGGGATCACCTCCCATTCGCCGATCACCGGGCCGGACAGGACGAGCGCGGCCAGCCCGTCGCCATAGCGCTGGGCGTAGCGGGCCGCGATCAGGCCGCCCATCGAGTGGCCGATCAGCACGACCGGTACGCGCGGATGGTCGGCCCTGGCCTGTTCCTCCACGGCATGTACGTCGGTCACCACGTCCTCGAAGTCGACGACGAGTGCCCGGTCGCCCGCCGACTTGCCGTGGCCGACGTGGTCGAGCCCGTAGACCGCGGCGCCGTGCCGGACCAGGGTGTCGGCCACGTACTCATAACGGCCGATGTGCTCGCCATAGCCGTGGACCAGGACGGCGATGTAGCGCGGCTGATCGTGCGGCCATTCCCGCACCGTGATGGCGGCGCGCGTGCCGGTGAACGTGCGTTCCCTCGAACTGGCCATGTCACTCCGTGTGTGCGGAATGCGGCGAGCGTACGCCCCACCCGGCCCATCGGTCCAGCATCTGGATCAAGCATGAAAAATTACTGCCATGCGTGACAAGTGTGGCGAAAACTGTTTTAATCCCACGCTAGGTGCCACCGGGGCGGCACATGCCCTGTGTGACCGTTTTTTCCTCGAAATCACGGCTTCGTGGGGAAAGGCAGGCCCGTGGGAGCTCCAAGTGGCGAAGTCATCGTCACGGGCGGTCTCGGATTCATCGGCTCACATCTGGTGGACGCGTATCTCGCAGCGGGCCACCGAGTAACGATCATCGACTCCAACGCAGGCGCGGTCATCGACGGCGAGGACTATGACGCCGATCCCCGCTGCACGGTCGTCCGGCAGCGGGTTGAGGACTACCTGGCGGCGGGCGGCGACTTCACCGGTGCCGACCGCGTCATCCACGCGGCCTCGTACGTCGGCCCCGCGAGCATCCTGTCCAGGGCCGGCCGGCTCGGCCACGACATCATCGGCAGCACCGCGCCGGTCATCGACGCCTGCATCGGCGCCGGTGCGCCGCTGTGCCTGTTCAGCTCGGCCGAGGTGTACGGCCGCAGCGGCGTGCTCGACGAGAAGGACGACATCCTCGTACCGACGCAGTACAACACCCGCATCGAGTACGCGATCGCCAAGACGCTGGCCGAGGCGATGGTCTCCAACAGCCGCCAGCACGGGCTGCGTGGCGTCGTCATCCGCCCGTTCAACGTGGCGGGGGCGCGGCAGTCGCGGGCGGGCGGGTTCGTCATGCCCACGTTCGTCCAGCAGGCGCTGGCCGAGAAGCCGATCACCGTGTTCGCGGGCGGCGAGCAGGTCAGGGCGTTCATCGCGGCGAGTGACCTGACCGGGTTCCTCATCGGCTACATGGACGCGGCGCTGGACAGCGACGACATCATCATCAACGTCGGCAACCCGGCGAACGCGATCACCATCATGGAGCTGGCCCACCGGGTGAAGGAGCTGCTCGGCAGCCCGTCACCCATCGTCAGCGTCGACGGCAGGAGCGTCCACGGGCCGCACTACGCCGAGGCCGAGTCGTTCCACAAGATCCCGGCGCTGCGGGCGGCGACGGGGCTCGGCTGGCAGCCGCGTATCGCGCTCGACGAGCTGATCCTGAGCACCGCCGAGTACTACAGCGCCCGTGAGGACCGGAGGGCAGTGAATGCGCCGCTTTGACCGGGTGCTGGTGATCTCTCCCCACGCCGACGACGAGGTACTCGGCTGTGGCGGCCTGATCGCCGCCCAGGTCGGGGCGGGGGCCGAGGTCCACGTCCTGTATCTGGCGGTCGACGGGATGCGGCACTACGGCCTCGACGGCGCCACCAGCTATCGGCAGCGGCTGGACGAGATCGAGGCCGTCCGGGCCACGCTGGGCTTCACGTACGAGATCGCGTACGGCGACATGGACCTGACCGAGCGGCTCGACACGCTGCCGCGCCGGGAGCTGGTCGACCTGTTCGAGCGGGCGCTGAACGAGCGGCGGCCCGACCTGCTGCTGCTGCCGAGCTTCGCCGACTACGACCAGGATCACCTGGCGGTGTTCGGCGCGGGGTTCGCGGCGGCCAGGCCCATCGCCCAGCAGTTCGGCAAGTGGCTGGTGCCGACCGTGCTGCTGTACGAGATGTCGAAGATCCAGTGGGCGGCCGAGCCGATGCCGCGCTCGACCGCTTTCTGCGACATCAGCCCCCATATGGAACGCAAGCTTGAGGCGCTGCGCGGCTACCGGAGCCAGCACCGGCCCTCGCCGCACATCAGGAGCGAGGAGTCGGTGACGGCACTGGCGACGCTGCGCGGGGCGGAAATCGGAGTCACCCACGCCGAAGCGTTCGGCGTGCTTAGGGAGGTCCTGTGAAGAAGTTCGCCTTCTGCACCGGTATGGAGTTCGCGGCCCCGGCCGTGGACGTGCTGGCCGCTCAGGGCACTCCCCCGTCGCTGCTCATCGGCTACCCGCCCCAGTTACAGCACCGCTCGGGCTACGCGCCGCTGCAGGAGGCGGCCGAGAAGTACGACATTCCGCTGCTGGAGACCGCCGACATCAACGACGGCCGGACCCACGAGCTGGTCACCAGTCTGGACATCGACCTGTTCGTGGTGGCCGGCTGGTCACAACTGGTCCGCGAACCGCTGCTGTCGACGTGCCCGCTCGGCTCGGTCGGGCTGCACCCCACCCGGCTGCCCGAGGGCCGGGGGCGGGCGCCGCTGCCCTGGACGATCATCAAGGGCATCCGGTCGAGCGCGGTCAGCCTGTTCTTCCTGAACGAGGGCGCCGACGAGGGCGAGCTGATCGCCCAGCGCGAGTTCGCGGTGAGCCGTCGCGACGACGTCACCGAGGTCTACCGCAAGGTGACCGAGATCAACATCGAACTGCTCGCCAAGTACGTCCCGCTGCTGCTCGCCGGCCAGGTGGTGGCCCGCCCGCAGCCGCCGGGCGGCTCGGTCTGGGAACGGCGGCGGCCGGAGGACGGCCTGATCGACTGGACCAGGTCCGCGAGCGAGGTCTACGACTGGGTGCGCGCGCTGGCCGCGCCGTACCCAGGAGCCTTCACCTTCGTCGGCGGACGCAAGCTGTTCGTGCACAGCGCCGACCTCATCGAGTGGGGTGAACATCAGGAGCCGCCGGGCACCCTGCTGGCGCCGGTCTGGTCGACCGGCAGCGCCGGGGTGCTCGTGGCGTGCGGCTCCGGGCTGCTCGTCGTCCGCGAAGCGCAGTGGGAGGGCGCCGGACGGCGTGACGCGCTGTCCCTCTTGGAGGCGGGCGAACTCGCGGTCGGCACGTGCCTGGGGACGTAACCCTCACCGGGGCGGTGATGGCGCATCCCAAGCGCAGGGAGGCGGCCGTCAGCCTGGCGGGCGGTGTCCTGGACGTGGTCACCGACCCGGATCCGGCCGGGCGGCCGTCGGCGTTCCGGACGTCGCTGCTGGCCTGGTCGAGCATCCCCGAGGGGGCCACGCACCACGTACTGCTGCACGACGACATGGTGCTGTCCGGCACGTTCTTCGAGCGGGCGACGATGGCCGCCCAGGCCATGCCGGACGCGGCGCTGGCCCTGTTCGCGTTCTGGAACTCGCGCAACGGCGCCGCCGTGCGGCTGGGCGCGCTCGCCGGAGCGCGCTGGGTGCGCGGGGCCGGGGAGTACACGCCCGTCGCGGCGCTGCTGCTCCCCCGGCGGGTCGCCGAGGGGTACGTGGAGTGGGCCCGCGATCGGGGCGACACGTGGCCGGACGACGTGCTGATGGGCCGCTATCTCCGGCAGGCCGGCGTGCCGGTGTACGTCGCGGTGCCCAGCCTGGCCGAGCACGAGGACCTGGCGAGCCTGGTGGAGAACGACTTCCAGGGCCTGCGCCGCTCGCCCTGCTTCTTCGCCGACGACCCGCTCTCCCGCGAGGATCGGCTGCTCGGGTCCTTGGCCGCGATCCCGTTCTTCAAGCGAGGGGTGGCGCAGTGCGCGGTGCCCGGCGCTTCGGGGTGGCGGGACATCCGGTGCGAGGACTATCTGGACGGGCGCGGCTTCGACGTCGGTGATCTGCGGGCGCGGTTCGACGGCCGGTGGTGGCCGCTCTGGCTGACGACCTTCACGATGGGCGTGGTAGGTGAAGGCTCCGGGGATCCTCGGGTGATGGATCGGGCACTGGGGACCATGGGCCCCGGTGGGCTCTGTCATGAGCTCGGGTCTCGCGAGCTGGCCCGGCTGTCGGACGAACTCCTCGACGTGGCGCGGGCCGGGCTCGCTGCCGGGCTCGCGGCGTCTCCACAGGCTGTGGAACGGCCGACGGTGGCCGTGACCGGGGCTGACACGTGGCTGCGCGAGCAGGTCACGTGGGCGCTCGCCGACCGGGGCTACCTGGCCGCCGGTGATCCCGACGCGGTGGTGCACGTCTGCGCGCTGGACGCCGATCCGGATGAGGAGGTACGGCTGGCGCGCGCGGCCTTCTCGGGCTTCTCGGGCTCCTCGGGCTCCTCGGGCTCTACGGGCTTCGGCGGGCGGAAGATCTTGGTCGGGTCGTGCGGGATGGAGGTCGAGGACGCGGTGGTGTTGCGTCTCGGCGAGCCGTACGGGCCGGGGATGCCGCAGGGCGGGATCGTGGCGGACTCGGTGCTGCGGTCGTCGCTGAACCGGCCGCTGCGGGCCGGTGACGGGGTTGTGCAGCTTGTGCACGTACGGGACGTCGCCGCTGCCGTCATTGCCGCTCTGACCCGTGGGGCCGGGGTGTTCGACATCGCCGGCCCGGAGCCGGTGAGCGGGTGGGAGCTGGCGGAGGCGGTGGCCAAGGCGGTCCGGCCCGTGCCGATCGAGGCCGCCGCCTCCGGTGGGGCGGTGGCCGGGGCGGTGGTGGGCGTCGAGCGGGCCTTCAGTGAGCTGGGGTGGCGGCCGGAGGTGGAGCTCGACTACGGCCTGCACACGTGTGCGCAGTGGCTGGCCTACGAGAGCGACCGCCAGTAGAGCCGTCCGTCGGGGGCCGCGATGACGAGCCGCCCTGAGGCGGCGGCCAGCACGATGCGCCTCCCGGTGGGCGGCATAGGGCCTCCGCGCGGCGTAGGACCTCCGCGTCCGACGAGGGTCGGTGCGGGGGTGGTCGTGGTTGAGGTCGGGACGGGGGTCGGTGCGGGGGTGGTCGCGGGCTGGGCCTCGCCGAGGTCGGTCCAGTCGGTGTTGTGGCGGTCGACCGGTCTCGTCAGCACGCGGTCGCCTGCGATGGCGTACAGGCGGCCGTTCATCGCCGTCAGGCTTGTGGCCCCTCCCCCGGCGCCCATGCGGGTCCAGGTGGCGTCCGTGAGGCGGCGGATGGGGAGGTGCCAGAGCTCGTCGTCCGATGTGACGGCGAACAGGGCCTCGTCGGCGGCGGCCAAGCCCGTGGCGTGCTCCGGGGCCCGGCTGACGTCCGCCCACGGGGTGGGGGTGAGCACGGGGTCGCGGTAGCGGATGGCGCCGTCGGGGGCCAGGCCGTACAGGCCCGCCGGCGGGCCGCCGTGGGCCTCGCGGGGGGCGGCGAGCGCCAGGGCGTCGGTGGTGTCGATCGGGCGCCAGGGCAGGTTCTGGCCGGACAGGTCGCGCGTGCTCAGCACCCCACCGGCCCCGGCCGCGAACAGCCGGTTCTCACACACGACGAGCGCGACCGGCTGCGACGGGCCCTCCGCAGGAGGAGCCGTGGGAGAGACGGCCGTCGCGGGAGGCCCGACCGTCGAATGCTGGGATTCCGGGGTCGGGAGCAGCGGGACTTCCGAAGCCGGGCGCCCAGGGCCGATGTCCTCCCACAGGGGTGGGCCCGGGGGGCGGGAGAGGTGGTTCAGGACGTTTCGGGTGATGCGGGACAGGATCGGGTCGGTGGCCAGGGTGTTGCCCCAGTTGATGGTGCCCGCGTTGAAGATCGTCCCGGCGCCCAGCCGGTGCACGCCCATGGTGGCCGCGCCGCCCCTGCCGTACCTGCGCCAGTGCGACAGGTCCGCCGTGGCGAGGACGACGAACGACGGCGGGGTGCCGTCACGGCCGGTGGCCCGGGGGACGCCGTCCAGCCACTCCAGGTCGGCGGCGTCCGTCTCGTAGCCGAGCGCGCCCGTGCCGAACGTGTCGCCGTCCCGCAGGCCGGTGCCCGCGTAGACCCAGTGGTCGGTGAAGCGGGCCGTGTAGGACTCCTGGGACATCACGCGCGAGTCTACCCAGCAGCCGGCGCCGTTGCGGAAGGTCAGGCCGGTGAGGGTGTTCTCGGGGCGGTTGACGGGGTCGCTGGGCCACTCGACCGTGGTACGGCCGGGGTCGGTGCGTGAGAGGGGGTCGGCAACGGCGTCGCGGTAGCAGACCATCGTCCGGAGGTCGTCCTCGAAGCGGACCTGCCACCAGCAGGTGTTTCCGGAGAATATGGCGATATTTCCACCGGACCGCGCGAACGCCTCCACCGCGTCCCGCATCTCCCACGACCAGTACTCGTCGTGCCCGTTGATCACCAGCAGCCGGTAACGGCTCAGCAGGTCGAGACCGTCGTGCAGGTCCAGCCCCGAGCAGTAGTCGACGGTGTGCCCCGACGGCCCGAGCCAGCGCAGCAGCCCGAGCTCCCACTCCTCGACCTGCGGCCCCGCGCCCGGCCGGTCGAAGCTGACCTTGACCGCGCGATCGGGCTGCTCGGACTGGTAGAGCCCTTCACCGGGCACGCCGGGCCGGTTGTACGCCTCCCAGGTGGGAAAGGGAATCGCCACCATCACCGGCGAAGCAGGCACCTGAGCACGTACGACGAAATATGCGGAGTCGTCGCCCAGGGCGGCGCGATAGAGCGAGCTGGGCCAGTCCGCGCCCACCTTGAGCGTCCAGGTGTCGCCCTCGGCCGTGTCCCGGAGCACGACCCGCCCCGTCGGCACGTCCTCGACAAGGATCGCGCCCCCACCCCCGAGCAGGTGGAACCGGAGCGTCTCCCCCTGCGCGCACGACGTGGCCGCCGCGTACAGGCTCATGCGAACGCCGCCTCGACCAGCGTCGACTCCATGTCGAACAGGAACCGTTCGATCCCCGGCGGCGCGAGCAGCCCGGTGTCGGCGTACAGCGACACCTCCATCCGCCCCGGCTCGCCGCCGACGTGCAGCCGGAAGTCGCAGATGTTGCGGTCCATGGTGTCCGTCCAGACCAGTTCGGTCCGCTCCATTGAGGCGCGTACGGCCTGTTCGTCCAGACCTGTCACCCCGTCGCGCTGCACCAGCCGCTGGTCGTTGAAGCAGCCGAACGACCTGATCCGCGGACCCACGGCCGACACCGCCTCCTGCATCGCGTACGGATCGAACTGGGCCTGCCGATAGGCCCGCAAGGCCACCTGCCAGCCCTGCCGGACCAGCTCCCCGAAGTCCGGCGTACCGAGGTCGAGCAGTACGAGCCCCTCCTGCGAGATCGTCGAGACCACGTCACGGCGCTCGGCCGCGAACCGGTTGTTGACGATCACCCGCATGCCGCAGAACCGCTGGCCCGTGAGTCGCCCGGCGAGCCGGGCCGCGGCCGTGAGCAGCACCGTCGAGGAGCTCACCCGCTCGCGGGCGGCCACGGCCTGCGCCGCCGCGGCGACGGCTGCGGAGGTCATCGTGGCCTCCCAGTACCGAGGGCACCGCGGGACGTCCGACAGGGCCACGGGATCCATGCGCCGGTATTCGGACAGCCAGAAGGCCAGGGCCTCGTCGGACGTACGCTCGCCCTCGGCCGAGCGCTGCCACTCGGCGAGCTCACGCGGCGTGGCGCTCTCCACCGGTGGCAGCGAGTCGCGCAGCAGGAGCAGCCGGAAGTCCTTCACCAGGAGATCGGCGGCGTGCCCGTCGGCGGCCAGGTGGCAGAGGACCAGCACGACATGCCGGACATAGTCGCCCGTCACGAGGAACGCCACCCGCAGCGGCCACTCCTCCCAGTAGTCGAAGGGCTCGGCCGACAGCCGATCGCACACCACCTGAGCGGATTCGTCCGTCACTTCGACGTACGGCCGGGCGATGGGCGAGATCCGTTGCCGGGGGCAGTCGCGGGGGCCGCTGAGCCGGGTGCGCAGCGCCTCGTGCCTGGCCACGAGCCCGTCCAGGGCCGTGACGGCGCGCTCGACGGTTACCGGCCGCTTCGGCGCGGCGAAGATCCGGCCGATGTTGAGATAGTGCTCCTGTGGCCGCGCCGCCACGACGGCCCGCCAGATGTCCTGCTGCCCCCAGGTGAGCGGCGACTCAAGCATGGAGCCGTAAGTAGTTCACCAGCTCGTCCAGGCTGTCGGCCGAGGTCAGGTCCAGCTCGACGCCGAACTCCGCCTCCACCGCGTCGATCAGTCTGAGATAGCCGAGTGAGGTGACGCCGAGATCGGCCAGCCTGGCCTCCCCGGCCAGCACCTCTTCTGCCTCGACCGCGCCGTCGGTGGCCTTGGCGACCATGTCGGCGAGCCGTCCGCGTAGTTCCCCGTCCGTCTGCACCTGGCAAAGCCCTCCCGTTTTCAGGGAAATCCGGGGCGAGTGTGTCACGCGGGGCCAGACGGCGGCAAGCGTCTGCCGGTAAGGGGTTGACGCATTTGTGCATTTTTTCTAGCGTCTTGCGGCAGCCCGATAATAATTTTGGGGGGTGGTTCAGTCGGCCCGTCCTGTCCCTGCTCTGCTGAGTTCACGAGCCGCCACGGACCCCGACCACGAAGCCCTCATCGTCGCCGGAACGGGCGCCCTGACACTCGCCGAGTGGGACGAACGCTCTGACGCCGCCGCCCACGCCCTGCTCGACCAGGGCGTACGGCCAGGAGACAGAGTCGCGCTGGTGTTCGGCGGCCGTGACTGGCTCGACTACGCGGTGAGCTGGATGGCGGTGCTGAAGGCGGGCGCCGTCGCGGTACCACTGTCGGACCGCCTGGCCGCACCGGAGCTCGCCCACCTGATCGAGCACTGCGGCGCGAGGAGAACCATCCGAAGCGGCGACAAGCTCAGCGGCCCGGCCGGTCCGGTCCCGTTCGAGGTCGATCCGCTCGATCTCGCCCAGATCCTCTACACCTCCGGCACCACCGGGCAGCCCAAGGGCGTGGCGGCCAGCCACGCGAACCTCACCTCCCCGCCCGTCCACCCCAAACGCCGCCCGTTCGCGCACTCCCGGCATCTCGTGCACGCCTTCCCCATCGGCACGAACGCCGGCCAGGTGATGCTGCTCCACGCGCTGACCGCCGCGCCCACGGTGGTCACGCCGCCGCTGTTCACGCCGGCCCGCTTCGCGGCGCTCGTGGAGTCGTACGCGGCGGGGACCGTGTTCGTGGTGCCCGCGATGGCCATCGAACTGCTCGGTGCCCGCGTCCAGGACCGCCACGACCTGTCGAGCGTGCTGCTGCTCGGCTCGGCCGCCGCCGCCCTGCCGCCGAAGGTCGCGGCCGAGCTGACCGAGGCGTTCCCGAACGCGACGGTCGCCAACTACTACACCTCGACCGAGGCGGCCCCCGCCCAGACCATCATGATCTACGACCCCGACCGGCCGGGCGCGCTCGGGCACGCGGCCGGCAGCCTGAAGATCGCCGACGCCGACGGCGACCCGGCCGCGCCGGGCGAGACCGGCGAGGTGTGGCTGCGCGCCGCCGCGCACTCCCGCGCCTACTACGGCGAGCAGCGGCACGACACCTTCCAGGACGGCTGGGTACGTATGGGCGACCTCGGCTACCTCGACGACGACGGCTACCTGTACCTCGTCGACCGGGAGAGCGACGTGATCAAGTCGGGCGCCTTCAAGGTCTCCACGATCCAGGTCGAGGCCGCGCTGCACGAGCATCCGGCCGTGTCCGAGGCGTCGGTGTTCGGGGTGCCGCACCCGGTCATGGGCATGGCGGTGGCGGCGGCGGTCGTGTCCCGCGAGCCGGTGACGCTGGCCGGCGTACGGGCCTTCCTGGCCGAGCGGCTCGCCCAGCACGAACTGCCCACCCGGCTGCTGTGCGTGGACGCGCTGCCCAGGAATACCGCCGGAAAAGTGAACAAGCGAGAACTGCGCGGTATGGCAGAGGAGTGAGCATGGTCCTGGCATCGCAGGCACAGCACGGGATGTGGATCACCGAGGTGATGCACGGCACCGGCACGGCCTACCACATGCCGTTCGCCATGTGGTTCGACGGGCCGCTGGACCGGGAGGCGATGCTGGCGGCGTGCCGGGCGGTGCTCGCGCGGCATCCGGTGCTGAGCCGCGCCTTCGAGGAGCGCGACGGCTCGCTGCACCTGGTGCCCGCCGAGGCCGAGCCGCCGATCGCGTTCGTCGTGGAGCCGGACCCTGAGGCGCTGATCGCGCGCGAGATCGCGCGGCCCTTCTCGCTGTCCGCCGGGCCGCTGGCCCGGTTCACGCTGGCGGAGGTCTCGGCGTCGCGGCACCTGCTGCTGTTCGTGGGGCATCATCTCGTCTTCGACGGCATGTCGAAGGACCTGCTCGTACGGGATCTCGCCACCGCCTACGCCGGGGCGCCCGCACCGCCGCTGCCCATGCCGTACGGGGCGGCGGAGAAGCCGTCGCCGGAGGCGGAGACGTACTGGCGGGCGCGCTGGCACGAGGTGCCGCAGGTGGTGATCAACGGGGTGGCCAGGACACCGCGGCTGGCCGAGCGGGGCGAGACCGTGCTCTTCAATCTGACTGATGACATGCCGGATTTATCCGGTGTGACCAGATTCGAGGTCTTCCTCGCCGCGGTGCACGCGCTTCTTCACCGGTACGGCAACACGGACCCGTCCGTGGCGGTGGCCATGTCGACCAGGACCGCCGAGACCCGGGACCACATCGGGCTGTTCGCCACCGAGCTGCCCGTGTTCTCGTCCATGTCCGGGGGCTCCTTCCGGGAGCTGGCCCTGGATCTCAGGAGCGAGCTACGCGAGCTGAATGCCTTCCGCGAGGTGCCCCTGGCCAGGGCGGTGGGCGGGATAAAGCCCCGGGTGACGCTGGCGCCGGTGTCCATCAGCTTCCGGCGGCGCGCGCCCGAACAGGTCTTTCCCGGGCTGGAGCTGTCCGTGGAGTGGAAGATGTCCAACCACATGGTGCGGAACGTCCTCCACCTTCAGGCGGTGGACGGCGACGACGGGCTGCGGCTGACGCTGCACTACAGCCCGGATGTCATCTCCCGGCAGGATGTCGAGCTGGCCGGCGAGCACCTCAGGACGGTGTTGCGGGCGGTCGCCGCCGATCCGGACGTACGGGTCGCCGACCTGCCGCTCCCGGTCGCCTCCCAGATCACCACCGCGTCCGCCGCCTTGGTCGCGCCGAATGCCGGGCTGGATAGCGGGCTGGATGGCGGGCCGGCATCCGGGCCGGATGCCGCGCCGGTGCCTGGCGAGGCCGAGGAGGAGTTGGTCGAGCAGGTGCGGCTGATCTGGATGGAGGTCCTGCGGATGGACCACATCGCGCCGGACGAGGACCTCTACGACCTCGGCGGGCATTCGCTGACCATCACGCAGATCAGCGCGCGGATCAGGAAACGGCTCGGGGTGGAGGTGCCGTTCGACGTGTTCCTCGACGATCCGACGATCACCGGGGTGGCCGCGGCCATCGGCGGGCTGCGGCCATGATCTCTTTGGGCCAGGAGCGGCTCTGGTTCCTGCAACGGCTCGATCCGCTGGACGCGGCCTATCGGGTGGCGGTGGTGCGGCGGCTGCGGGGGGCGCTCGACGTCGAGGCGCTGACCGGGGCGTTCGGGGATGTGGTGGGGCGGCATGAGTCGCTGCGTACGAGGTTTCCCGACCAGGACGGCCTGCCGGTCGCGGTGATCGACCCGCCGAGGGCGGTGCCGGTGGAGCTCGTGGTCTTCGACCGGGCGGGACCGGACGCACCTGTGCTCTCTGGGCAGGCGGGACCGGACGGGCCTGTGCTCGATGAGGTCATGCGGCTGCTCGAAGTGCGGGCCAACACGCCGTTCGACCTCGCCGCCGCCCCGCCCCTGCGGATCACGCTGGTCCGGCTGGCGGACGACGATCACGTGCTGTGCGTGGTGCTGCACCACATCATCGGCGACGGCTGGTCCCTGAACGTGTTGATGGACGACCTGGCCGCCTGCTACCTCGCCCGTACGGAGGGCGTACCGGTCTCGCTGCCCGAATTGCCGGTCCGCTACGCCGACTACGCCGACGCCCAGCGGGTCTCCGACGCCGACGTCGAGTACTGGACGGGCAGGCTCGCCGGGGCGAGGCCGCTGGAACTGCCCACGGACCGGCCGCGTCCCGCCCAGCGGAGCAGCGCGGGCGACGAAGTGGGGTTCGACCTGTCGCCCGAGACCGCCGGGGCGCTGTCGCGGCTGGCCAGGGCCGAGCGCGCGACGGTGTTCATGGTGCTGCTGGCCGCCTACCAGGTGCTGCTGGCCAGGCATGCCGGGCAGGACGACATCGTGGTCGGCTCGCCCACCGCCGGTCGCGACCGGCCGGAGCTGGAGCCGATGGTCGGGCTGTTCGCCTCCACGCTGGTGCTGCGGGGGGATCTGTCGGGCGATCCGCCGTTCGCCGAGCTGCTGCGCCGTACCCGCCGTACCGTGCTGGAGGCGATGGCCCATCGCGAGGTGCCGATCGAGCGGGTGCTGTCCGCGCTCGACATCGAGCGCGATCTGTCGCGTACGCCGCTGTTCCAGGCGATGCTGGCGCTGCACAACTCCGCGGTCGGGTACGCGGAGGCGGAGTCGTTCGCCGGGATGGAGAGCCTGCCGTTCGCGCACGGGGCCCCGCCGGCCATGGTGGACCTGCGGATGGATCTCTGGCCGTCGGGCGGGGGGTGGCACGGGGCGTTGTTCTACAGCACCGAGCTGTTCGACCGGGAGACGGTGACCCGGCTCGCGGCCCGCTTCCAGACGTTGCTCGCCTCGATCCTCGCCTCCCCCGGAGCTCGGCTGTCGGAGCTGGACCTGCTGCCCGCCGCCGAACGCGAACTGCTCGACCGGACCTGGAACAGCACCGCCCTGGAGGTGCCGGCCGCGACCGTCGTGGACCTGGTCATGCGGCAGGCCGGGCTGCGGCCGGACGCGGTCGCCGTCTCGTGCGGCGACGACCACCTCAGGTACGGGGCCCTCGCCGCCCAGGCGGTGCGGGTCTCGGGTGAGCTGCGGGCGCGGGGGGCTGGACCCGGATCCGTGGTGGCCGTCCGCCGGCGGCGGTCGGTGGAGCTGCCCGGGATCCTGCTCGGCGTGATGCTGGCGGGAGCCGCCTATCTGCCGATCGACCCGGCGCTGCCGGCCGACCGGGTGGCGTATGTGCTGGCGGACGCCGGAGCCCGGTTCACGCTGGACGACGACTCCCTGCCCTCTGCTGCCGTCCCCGGGCCCAACGTCCCCGGGCCCAACGGCTCCGCGCCCGACGTCCCCGGACCCGACGGCTCCGCCCCCGACGGCTCCGGGCCCGGCGGTGGGTCGGCCGCCTATGTGCTCTACACCTCCGGTTCGACCGGCCGCCCGAAAGGGGTGGCCGTGCCGCACTCGGCGCTGGTCAACCTGCTGGCCGGGATGGAGCGGTTGCTCGGTGCCCGGCCGGCGGACGTCTGGCTGGGCGGTACCTCGCTCTCCTTCGACATCGCGGGACTGGAGCTGTACCTGCCGCTGGTGACCGGTGGGCGGCTGGTGCTGGCCGACGACGAGACCGTGCGTGACGGTGCCGCGCTGGCCGGGCTGGTCTCCACCTCGGGCGTCACGCACGTACAGGCCACCCCCTCGGGCTGGAACATGCTGCTCTCCGCCGGGCTCGACGCGTCCGGGCTGGTGGCGCTGGCGGGCGGCGAGGCGCTGCCGCTCGCGCTGGCCAGGCGGTTGCGGCGGCGGGTGGCTCGGCTGTTCAACATGTACGGGCCGACGGAGACCACGATCTGGTCCACCGCCTGGGAGGTCCCCGCCGAGCCCGGCCGGGTGAGCATCGGGCGGCCGATCGCCAACACCCACGTCCACGTGCTCGACGGCTCCGGCGCGCCGGTGCCGATCGGTGTGCCCGGTGAGCTGGCGATCGGCGGGGCCGGGCTCGCGCTCGGCTACCTGGGCAGGCCGGAGCTGACCGCCGAGCGCTTCGCGAACGGCCTCTACCGGACCGGCGACCGGGTCAGGTGGCTTCGCGACGGCACCATGGAGTTCCTCGGCCGGGGCGACGGCCAGGTGAAGCTGCGCGGGCACCGGGTCGAGCCGGGCGAGATCGAGACCGTGCTGGAGTCGCATCCGGGCGTACGGCAGGCGGCCGTCGCCGTCCGTGGAGAGGAACTGGTCGCCTACGTGGTGACCACGCCTTCCGCCTCCGCGGCGACCACGCCTTCCGCTCCCGCAGTGACCGCGCCCTCAGCCTCCGCGGTGACCGCGTCTCCTGCCCAAAGTGCCGGGCCGGTGGACCACCCGGCGGATCTGCTTGAGTACGCGGCCGGGTGGTTGCCCGCCTACATGCTGCCCGGGGTCGTGGTGGCGCTCGACGCGTTGCCGATGACGCCCAACGGGAAGGTCGATCGGCTGTCGTTGCCCGAGCCGGAGGGGCCCGTGGCGGGACGGGGTGGCAAGCCGCGTACCGCCCGGGAGCGGCAGGTGGCAAGGATCTTCGGCGACGTGCTCAGGATCGGCGACATCGGCGCGGACGACGACTTCTTCGCCCTGGGCGGGCACTCGCTGCTGGCCACTCAGGTCATCGCCAGGTTGGAGGCGGCGGGGACGACGGTGCTGTTGCGGACGCTGTTCGGGCAGCCGACGGTGGCGGGGTTCGCGGCGACGCTGGACGGGCTGGCGGGGTTGGAGGGCGGGCTGGACGGGCTGTCCGGCGGACCGGGCCGTCCGCTCGTCCCACGCCCACTCGCTCCACGGCCGCCCGGCTCGCTGCCGCCGCTTTCGGCTGCCCAGGAGCGGCTGTGGTTCCTGCATCGGCTGGATCCCGGCGATGCCTCGTACAACATGTACATCGTGCGCAGGCTCCGCGGTCCCCTCGACGGTGAGGCGCTCGGACGGGCGCTGACCACGCTGCTGGCCAGGCACGAGTCGCTGCGCACGCGCTTTCCCGAAGTGGACGGCCGGCCGGTTGCCGTCGTCGAGCGCGCCGTGCCCGCCTCCGTCGAGCGGCTCGACGCGCGGGACAAGGCGGAGGCCCGCGCATTGGTGGCCGCCCGCACCAATGCCCCGCTTGATCTCGGTACGGCGCCGCCGCTGCGGATCACGCTGATCCGTCTGGGCGGGGACGACCATGTGCTGTGCGTGGTGCTCCACCACATCATCGCCGACGGATGGTCGATCACCGTTCTCCTGAACGACCTGGCCGCGCTGTACGCCGAGTCGCGGCCGAGCGGGTCGCTGTCCGCCAGGTCGCTGTCCACCGAGCCACCATCCACCGGGTCGCCATCCACCGAGGCAGAGCGCCTCGCGCCGCTGGCCGTACAGCATGGGGACGTCGCGCGCTGGCAGCGGGAGCAGGACGGGAGCGCGGCGCTGGAGTACTGGCGGGAACGGCTGGCCGACCCGCCCACGCTGGCGCTGCACACCGACCGGCCGCACACGCCGGGACCCGCGCGGGGTGACTTCCACCTGCTGGACATCCCCGACGAGCTGGCCAGGGCGCTGGACGCGACGGCGCGGAGGCAGCGCGGCACGTTGTTCATGGTGCTGCTGGCGGCGTATCAGGTGCTGCTGGCGCGGCACACCGGGCAGACGGACATCCTGGTCGGCTCGCCCACCGCCGGGCGGGGCCGGGTGGAGCTGGAGCCGATCGTCGGTTACCTCAGCACCACGCTGGTGCTGCGCGGCGACCTGTCCGGGGATCCGACACTGGACGAGCTGATGGCCAGGACGCGGCGGACGGTGCTGGACGCGATGGCGCATCAGGACGTGCCGTTCGAGCGGCTGCTGGCGGATCTGGATATCGAGCGGGACATCAGCAGGAAGCCGATGTTCCAGACGATGCTCACGTTGAACAGCCAGACGGCCGACGGGGAGCAGGATCGGCTCGCCGACGATCTGGAAATGTCGTACTTCGATGATGGGTATCGGCAGGCCAAGTTCGACCTGGTGGTGGAGGCCTGGCGGGCGCCGGGGCGGCTGCGGATGGCGTTCGGGTATGACGCGGGGCTGTTCGACGCGGGGACGGTGGCGGGGCTGGCGGAACGGTTCGCGGTGCTGTTACGCGGGATCGCCGACCCGGACAACCGGCACGCCCGCCTGTCGGCCCTGCCGATGCTCACCCCGGCCGACGCCGCGCTGATCACTTCGGCGAGCGGCGACGGGACCACCAAGCCGGGTATCACCGCGCCGGGTGACGACGTGCCGGGCATCCCGGGTGTCGGCGTGGCAAACATCCCGGGTATCGACATGCCGGGCGTCGGCGTGCCGGAGATGATCGCGGAGGTCGTCGCCGCCCATCCCGGTGAGACGGCCGTCGTCTGCGGGTCCGAGAGCGTGACCTACGGCGAGCTGGCCGAGCGGGTGTCCCGGCTGGCCGCCGAGCTGGCCGGGCGCGGCGCGGGTCCCGGCGACATAGTCGGCCTCCGGCTCGGCCGGTCGATCGACGCGGTGGTGGCGATGCTGGCGATCTGGCGCGTCGGAGCCGCCTACCTACCGCTCGATCCGGCGTACCCCGCCGCCCGCCTGCAGCACATGATCACCACGAGCGGCGCCCGCCTGATCGTCTCGGACGACCTGACCACCGCGAGCGGCGCCCAGCTGACCACCGTGGACGGCCCGCACGGCGAGAACCCGGGCCTCGCCTACGTCATCTACACCTCCGGCTCCACCGGCACTCCCAAGGGGGTGGCGGTCGAGCACGCCGGCCTGGCCGCCCGGGTCCGGTGGATGCGCGACGAGTACGGCCTGCGTCCCGGCGACCGGGTCGTCCAGCTCGCCTCCCTCAGCTTCGACACCCACGCCGAGGAGCTCTACCCCGCCCTGACCTGCGGCGCCACGGTCGTGCTGGTGCCCGACGGCGGCGCCACCCTGCCCGACCTGCTCGCCGGACGTCCCGACATCACCGTGCTCGACCTCCCGACGGCCTACTTCCACCACCTCGTGGACCTGATCGACGAGATCGCCTGGCCGCCGGCCCTCCGCCTGGTCGTCATCGGCGGCGAACAGGTCCACGCCGCCTCCCTGACCCGCTGGCGGCGACGGTTCGGGGATCGGGTACGCCTGGTCAACACGTACGGCCCCACGGAGACCACGATCGTCGCGACCGCCACCGACCTGGCGGGCGACCCGGACCCGCACCCGCCCATCGGCCGCCCCATCCACGCCACCACGGTCCGCGTCCTCGACCCCCACAGCGCGCCCACGCCGCCGGGCGCCCCCGGCGAGCTGTACATCGGCGGCCCCGGCGTCGCCCGCGGCTACCTCGGCCTGCCGGAGCTGACGGCGCAGCGGTTCGTCCGGCTGCCCGACGGCGGCCGGTACTTCCGTACCGGCGACCGGGTGCGGCTGCGTCCCGACGGGCTGCTGGAGTTCCTCGGGCGCGCCGACGAGCAGGTCAAGGTGCGGGGCTTCCGCATCGAGCCGGGCGAGGTCGAGCACTGCCTGCGTACGCATCCGGATGTGCGGCAGGCCGCGGTGGTCGCCAGGGACGGCGAGCTCGTCGCCTATGTCGTGGGCGAGGCGGCCGAGCTGGCCGAGCACGTGGCCGGGCGGCTCCCGCCGTACCTGGTCCCCGCTCATTGGGTGGTGCTCGACGCGCTGCCGCTGACCGCGAACGGCAAGCTCGACCGGGGCGCGCTGCCGGAGCCGGGCCGCGCGGCGGGGACGGACGCAACGCCGCCGCGTTCGGACGCGGAGGAGCTGGTCGCCGACGTCTGGGCCGAGGTGCTCGGGGCGGACAAGGTCGGCGCGTTCGACGACTTCTTCGCGCTCGGCGGGCACTCGCTGCTCGCCATCAGGGTGGCGGCCCGGCTGCGGGCGATCGCGGGGGTGGATCTGCCGATCCGTACGCTGTTCGCCCGCCGTACCGTCGCCGAACTGGCGCGCGCCGTCGAGGAGGCGCTGGTGGCGGAGGTGGCCGGGCTGTCCGACGAACAGGTGTTGAGCATGCTGGACCCGGAGGGCACGTCGTGACCGAGCTGACCGAGGCCCAGCGGGCGCTGCTGACCCAGCGGTTGCGGCGGCGCAAGAGCGTGCCGACGATTCCGACGCTGCCGGACGGTCAGGCGCCGCCGCTGTCCTATGCGCAGGAGCGGCTGTGGTTCATGGAGCAGTACGCGCCGGGGAACCCCGCGCACACGATCCCGTTCGTCCGGCGGCTGCGCGGCCCGCTCTCCGCCGAGCTGCTGGGTGACGCACTGGACCGGGTGGCCGCACGGCACCAGCCGTTGCGGACCCGCTTCCCGGTCGGCGACGACGGGCAGCCCACGGTGACGGTCTCGGCCGACATCACGGTCCCACTGGCCATCGCCTCCGCCGGCACCGACGCCGAGGCGCGGGTCCTGGTCGACCGCTTCCTCGCCGAGCCGTTCGACCTGGTGACCGGGCCGGTGATCAGAGCCCTGCTGGTACGGCTGGCAGCCGACGACCACGTGCTGGCCATCGCCGTCCACCACATCGCGGCCGACGGCCGGTCCGCGAACGTCCTGCTCCACGAAATCCTGAGCCGGGACCCCCTGCCCGAGCTGCCCGTCACCTACGGGGACTTCGCCGCCTGGCAGCGCGAGCGGCCCGGCGGCGCGGACGACGTGGCCTACTGGCGGGAAAGGCTGGCCGGCCTGCCGCCGCTGGAGCTGCCCACGGACTTCCCCCGGCCGCCGGAGCTGACCTACCTCGGCGCGGCCCACCCTTTCGCGATCGACCCCGGTCTGGTCGCGCGGCTGGACCGGCTCGGGCGGGAGCACGGCGCCACGCCGTACATGGTGCTGCTGGCCGCCTTCGCGGCGCTGCTGGGCCGGTACGCCGGGCAGGAGGACGTGGCGGTCGGCTCGCCCGTGGCCGGGCGGTCGCTGCCGGAGCTGGACGGGCTGGTCGGGTGCTTCATCAACATGCTCGCGATGCGGGTGGATCTGTCGGACGATCCGTCGTTCCTGGGGTTGCTGCACCGGGTGCGGGACCTGGCCATGGACGCCTACGAGCATCAGGAGCTCTCGTTCGAGCGGCTGGTGTCGGAGCTGAACGTGCCGCGGGAGGTGTCGCGGTCGCCGCTGTTCCAGGTCCTGTTCGCGATGCAGAACTACGGCGGCGACGGCGCGGCTTCCGGTGGGCTGACCGTGGAGGGGTTCTCGCCGGGGGTGTGGGCCACCCGGTTCGATCTGGAGCTGTACACCGGTGGTGATGGTTCGTTCCTGTTCGTCTACAACGTCGCGCTGTTCTCCGCCGAGCGGATCTCGCGCATGGCCGGGCATCTCCGCGCCCTGCTCGACGGGATCGCGGCCGATCCGTCGGCTCCCGTCTCCACGATCGAGCTGCTCACGGCTCCGGAGCAGGAGGAACGGAGACGGTGGAACGACACCGGGCTCGACCTGGGCGACCCCGATCTGTTGCACCGCCCGTTCGAGGAGCGGGTGCCGTACTCGCCCGAGGCCGTCGCGGTCGCCCACCCCGGCGGCGCGATCACGTACGCGGAGCTGGAGCGGCGGGCCGCGCTGCTGGCCGCCGAGCTGACGGCGGCGGGCGTGGGGCGCGGCGAGCTGGTCGCGGTCGTGATGGAACGGGGGTGGGAGCAGGTCGTCGCGGTGCTGGCCATCAACAAGGCCGGAGCGGCTTACCTGCCGATCGACGCGGACCTGCCGGAGCAGCGGCGCTTCGAGCTGATCGCCCGCGGTGAGTGCCGGGTCGCGGTGACCCAGCCGTGGCTGGACCTGACCTGGCCCGCCGACGTGACCCGCGTGTCGGTGACCCCCTCTTCTATGACCCTCTCGGCGCCCTCCGCGTGCCCGGCGGCACCTGACGACCTCGCGTACGTGATCTTCACCTCGGGCTCGACCGGCACCCCGAAGGGCGTGATGATCGAGCACCAAGCCGCCCTGAACACCATCCGCGACCTCAACCACCGCTTCCACGTCGGCCCGCACGACCGGATCCTCGCCCTGTCGGCCCTCAGCTTCGACCTCTCCGTGTACGACATCTATGGCGCCCTGGCCACCGGCGCCACCCTCGTCATGGGCGAGCCGTCGGCCGACAAGGACCCCGCCGCCTGGGCCCGCCTGGTCACCGAGCACCGCGTCACCGTCTGGAACTCCGTCCCCGCCCTCATGGAGCTCCTGGTCGACCACGCCGAACACGAGGGCACCGACCTGAGCTCGCTGCGCCTGGTGCTGATGTCCGGCGACTGGATCCCGCTGACCCTCCCCGACCGGATCCGCGCCCTGGCCCCCGAGGCCGAGATCATCAGCCTGGGCGGCGCCACCGAAGGCTCGATCTGGTCCATCTGCCACCCAATCGGCTACCCGATCGGCGGGGTGGAGCCGGGCTGGTCGTCGATCCCGTACGGCCGTCCGCTGGCCAACCAGTCCTTCCACATCCTGGACCGCGGCCGGTGCGACGTGCCCATCGGCGTGCCCGGCGACCTGTACATCGGCGGCGTGGGCGTGGCCACCGGCTACTGGCGCGACCCGGACCGGACGGCCGCCGCCTTCATCGTCCACCCCCGCTCCGGCGAGCGCCTCTACCGAACGGGGGATCTGGGCCGCTACGCCCCGGACGGCACGATCGAGTTCCTCGGCCGCGCCGACGCGCAGGTGAAGATCCGCGGCTACCGCATCGAACTGGGCGAGATCGAGAACCACCTCGCCCGCCACCCGGACGTGACCGAGTGCGTGGTCACCACCCATGGCTCGGGCAGCCAGGCCCAGCTCGTGGCGTACGTGGTGGGCCGGGTTGATCCGGTGCGCCTGCGCGGCCATCTCGCCGAGACGCTGCCCGCGTACATGATCCCCACCCGCTTCGTCCCCCTCTCCCACCTGCCCCTGACCGCCAACGGCAAGGTGGACCGGCGCCGCCTTCCCGCCCCGACGCCATCCGCGGAGGGCGCGAGTGAACGCATCCCGCCGGCCACGGAGGCGGAGCTCCTGGTCGCCTCGGCCTGGGCCGAGGTGCTCGACCCTGGCGCGGCCTTCGGGGTCGATGACGACTTCTTCGACGTCGGCGGGCACTCCCTGCTGGGGATCAAGGTGGTGGCCAGGCTGCGCCGGGTGTTGCCGCCTGGTGCGGCGCCCATCGCCGTGGTGGACCTGTTCAAGCACCCGACCATCCGCGAGCTGGCCGCGCTCGTCGACGGCACCGCCACCGCGTCGCGCGGGCTGCTGCACGAGCTGACGCCGCGCCGTACCTCTCCCCCTGAGCTCACGTACGTGTGCGTCCCGTACGGCGGCGGTGCGGCGGTGGTCTATCAACCGCTCGCCGACGCCCTGCCCGGCACGTATGCCCTCTGGTCACTGGCCATCCCCGGGCATGACGTCGGGCTGGACGAGGAGCGGCTGCCGCTGGACGAGGTGGCTGCCCGGTGCGTGAGCGAGATCCAGGAGAAGGTACGCGGGCCCGTGGCGTTGTACGGGCACTGCGGCGTGGGATCCGCCCTGATCGTCGAGATCGCCCGGCGGCTGGAGGCGGAGGGGCGCGAGCTCGAAGCGGTGTACATCGGGGCGATCTTCCCCTTCGCCCGCCCAGGTAACGGACCCATGGCGCTGCTGTCCAAGCTGGCCAGGCGCGAGTTCCTGCGCAGCGACCGGAGCTATGTCAACTGGCTGACGTCCATGGGCCTGGACATGGGCGACCTGGAGCCGGGGCAGGCTCGGCACATCATCAGGAACATGCGGCGCGACAGCGAGGCCGCGGAGGAGTATTTCACCGGGCTGTTCGAGGGCTCGGTGGAGCGGCTGCGGGCGCCGATCATCAGCGTGGCGGGCGAGCACGATCCGGCGACCGAGTACTTCGAAGAGCGGTATCGCGAGTGGCACTTCCTCACGGCCACGGCCGCGGTGGTGGAGCTGGACGAGGCCGGACACTTCTTCCTGAAATATCGGGCGGCCGAGCTCGCCGAGATCGTCACCCGTACCCACGTCGCCCTTGAGGACCCTTCCAGTGGCGAAAGCTGGCGGGTGCGGGAGGTGTCGCGGCCTGGGACGCGGGCTGTCGCGGCCGGGCCGCAGCCGAGCATGAAGCGGTTCATGGCCGTCGCCAGTGGTCAGCTGGTGTCCATTCTGGGGTCGGCGCTGACCGGGTTCGCCATTCCCCTCTGGATCTATCTGGCCACGGGCTCGCTGGCGCAGTTCGCCCTGCTGTCCGTGGTCGGGCTGGTCCCGGGGATGGTGGTGGCGCCGCTGGCGGGTGCGATCGTCGACCGGGGGAACCGGCGGGCCGTCATGCTCGGCGGTGACGCCGCCGCCGTCGGCACCCAGCTCGTCTTCGGGGCGCTGCTCTGGACCGGGAACCTGCAGACCTGGCAGATCTACCCCCTGCTCGCGCTGTTGTCCGTGGCGCTGACGTTCCAGCGGCTGGCGTACACCTCGGCCGTGCCGCAGCTCGTCCCCAAGCGGTACCTCGGGCACGCCAACGGCATCGTGCAGATGGCCGGTGGCATGACGCAGTTGCTCGTCCCCCTCGCGGCCGTCGGGCTGATGGCGGTGATCGGGCTGGAGGGGATACTGGTGCTCGACGTGGCCAGCTACGTGTTCGCGATCGGGGTGACGTCGCTCGTGCGGTTCCCCGCCGCGATGGCCTGGCGCCGGAAGGAGCCGGTCCTGGCGGAGATGGCGGCCGGGTTCCGCTACTCCTGGGGGAACCTGGGGTTCCGGCAGATGCTCCTCTACTTCGCGGTGCTGAACATCTTCCTGTCACCCCTGTTCCTGCTGATCTCGCCGCTGGTGCTCTCCTTCGGCACGCTGGACGACGTGGGCTGGATCTCGTTCGTGTCCGGGCTCGGGGTCTTCCTCGGCGGTCTGACCATGACGGCCTGGGGCGGGCCGGGCCGGGGGCGGATGCGGGCGGTGCTGTGGTGCACGCTGGCGCTGGCGGGGTTCTGCCTGGTGACGGGGTTGCGGGCGGATCTGGTGACGATCGGGATCGGGGCGTTCGGGATGTCGCTCTGGGTGACGCTGCTGAACGGCATCTACGCCACGATCGTGCAGGTCAAGGTGCCGCAACGGTTCCACGGGCGGGTGTTCGCGCTGAACACGCTGATCGCCTGGTCCACACTGCCGCTCGGCTTCGGGCTCGTGGCACCCTACGGCGCGGCGGTCTTCGACCCGCTGCTCGCCCCCGACGGCCCGCTCGCACCGACCGTCGGCGCGCTCATCGGGACCGGCGCCGGACGCGGGGTGGGACTGATGTACCTGCTGTTCGCCATGGCGATGGCAGTGCTCGCGGCGATGGCGCTACGGTCACGGCTACCGGGACTGCTCGACCAGAGCGCCGACGCGACCCCGGACGACCTGGTCGGACTACAGGCCCTCGGGCGAAGCCTCTAGGGTCTCCTACAACGCCTGCAGGAACAGGACAACGCCCCGACGCGTCAGCCGCTACCCCAGCGCTGTGAAAGCTCGTTCGAACTCCGCCCGGCCAAGCAGTCCATCGTCTGCCTCGCTCACGCCGCCTCAAGATCCTTACTCGAAAGGTAGACACCGTGCTTACGGAACGCGACAGGGGCCCACACGAGCGCATCCGCACGCTGACTGGCCCGTTCCGCCGGGAACCAGGGACGCCGCAACATCCGTAGCGCCGTCCACGGAGGCGGAGCAAGATCATGTTTGGCGGCAAGATGCTCGGCCAGCGCGGCGAGCAACGCATCCCACCGTTCGTCACCCACGGATTCCGGCTCGGACTGGAGCAACGAGGGCTGCAGACCGGATGCCTCCCAGCGATACTCCTCCAGAAACTCCCACACAAGCTTCCAACGAATCTTGTCGTCGATGTTCACCACCAGGCGCGCGGCAAGGTCGACGAGTGTCATCGGGCGATAGACCATGCCGCCCCTCCCCCTGCACGTGCAGGGCGACGTTCTACGAACTGTGCGCCGGCGGCGGCCAAGCCTTCATCCGCCGGACCGTCCAGTCCGACGGCAACGCCACGGTGCACGAGTCCCCGCGATGGCCGGTCAATGAAGCTCGGACCGTCTGGAGGGACGGCGCCGCCACGCCTATCGAGGTGCCAGGGTCAGACACCGGGCGACTCCTGGCCCGCCCCCTCCCGAATCTCCTCCCTCGCCCCCGATAACTGCCGGCCCAGTGTCCCGACCAATACGTCAAGTCCGTGTCCACATATCCGCCCACCCTCGACATGTACAGCAGGTTGATCGTCCGCTCTGTAGGCGGACCAATCACCCTGCTCAGGTATCGGGTGGCGTGTTCAAGGGCTTGGCGTCGATTGCCCCAGCGCCTCGGCGGCTACCGAAGTCAGCGAGCGTCACGGCCTCGTCGTAGGACTCGACAAAGACAACCGCATTAGGAGTCGGATGATCCAGACAAGCGCCACAGGGCCTTGGCGAGTAGCCGGGGGCATCTCAGCCCCCGGCTCTCTCAGAACCGTGCGTAAACCTCTCGATTTACACGGCTCCCATCATCCGGTCGTTCACGG
>NZ_JBEZYD010000038.1:0-138076 GCF_040638335.1 Nonomuraea sp. NPDC026600 | reverse complement strand
CTGCGCTCCAGACACGACCGCAACCTACCGGCCACAACCACTCCACGCAGCGCACTCACCCCGACCTGCAGAAGATCCCTAACTTAGCGGCATTGCCACAAGAGGTGGACAGGCCGATCTGCCTGCTCAGACCGTGTCGATTCACCGAGCATTCCTGATCATTTACCGACATCCGTTTCGGAGGCGTCCGATGACGTCCGACCTTCCTTCCTTTCCGGCCGCGAATGAATCTCCGCTCGACACCTGCATCCGGCTGCGGGAGATCGCTCCCGTGGTCGAGGTGGAGTTCCCCGGCGGCGTGCCCGTCTACCTGGCCCTCACGCACCAGGCGGCGCGGGAGATCCTGGCCGGGGACAACAAGTCCTTCCTCAGGCATCCCCGGCACTGGCCCGCCCTGCACGATGGATCGATCCCCGAGGACTGGCCGCTGCGTTCCATCGTCCAGGGCGGCAATCTGGGCGCTGTGGACGGCGGCGACCACAGGCGGCTGCGCGGCCTGATCGGCACAGCCTTCACACCCGCCCGGGTGCAGGCCATGCAGCCCCGCATCCAGCAGATCATCGACGGCCTGCTGGACGACGTGGCGGCCGCCGGTGACGGCGTCGACCTGGTTCCCACCTTCACCGAGGCACTGCCCATTCAGGTGATCTGTGAACTGTTCGGCGTGCCGGCCGAGGATCGGCCCCGGCTACGCCGGTGGACCGCCGCGCTGGTGGCGCACCCCACCACCCCGGAGACCGCCTTCGCCGCACAGCAGCACCTGCTGTCCCTCCTGCACGCACTCGTGGAGCGCAAGCAGCGCGAACCGGGCGATGACCTCATCTCTGGGCTCGTCGCCGCCCGCGACAAGGACGACAGGGGCGACAAGCCGACCGCTGACGAGGTGGTCGGTGTGCTATGGGTCATGCTGCTCGCCGGCCACGAGACCACCCTCCATCTGCTCGGGCACGCCATCATCGCGCTCGCCCGCGATCCCGCCCAGCTCGCGCTCGCCAAGTCCGGCAACCGGTGGGCCGACGTGGTCGAAGAGGCCGTCCGCCACCGCCACCCGGTGCTGATGGTCCCCTTCCGCTTCACCGCCCAGGACGTGAGCATCGCCGGCGTGCCCATCCCCCAGGGCAACGCGGTGGGCGTGTGCTACCAAGCCTGCGGCATCGACCCTACGGTGTACGGCGACAACGCCGGCGCCTTCGATCTCACCCGCGAACAGAACGGGCATCTCGGCTTCGGTCACGGCCCCCGTTACTGCATCGGAGCGGGACTGGCCCGGCTGGAAAGCCGGCTGGCACTCGCCTCGCTGTATCGCCGCTTCCCCGCCCTCACTCTCGCCGTGCACCACGACGACATCCCCCACACCTCATCACTTTTCACCAACGGACCACTGTCCCTGCCGGTCAACCTCGCCATCGCCAACCCCTCAGACGCCGGCAATCCATGACCGTCGAGCCTTCACGGGAGCGGCTTTCCCGGCCCGGCAGCTGAAGGCGGGGACTGTAGAACTAACCGGCCGGGGCGGCGCAGGAGGACATTGGGCAGTCGTGGGCCTCCACGCGGACGAAGTCGTCGTCGTGCACTCCGAGGTCGTTTCACTCGCCTGCGGAGCGGCTGACCGGTCAGGACGTGGGGCCGGACTGCGCGGCAGGGCCATGGATGATCTGTTCCAGACAATCGCGGAACAGGTCGTCGACGGTGCGGCCGGGTTGGAAGTACTCGGCCACACCGGCCATCACGGTGGGGTACGCCGCGGCGTAGGTGGCCATGTCGAAGCCTTCCAGGGCGTCCGCGTCCGGGCGGCCGAGCTGTTCCTCCAGGACGTAGCCGACGGTGAAGCGCAACGCCGTCAACACGATCAGGCGAGCCTGCCGCAAGGGAATGCCCCGCCCGACCAGCGTGCTCATCGCCAGTTCGGAGATGGCGGCCATCTTGAGGGACAGTTGGGAGGCCGCGATGATCCGGGCTCCGTCCGGGTGGGCCAGCAACGCGCGCCGCAGCCGCCCGGCCAGGCCGATCAGCCAGTCCTGCCAGCACTCCTCCGGCGCGGGCGACGCCAGCTCGGGGAACTGCTGCTCAAGAATCGCCTCGGCGATCGCGGTGACCAGCGCCGCCTTGTTCGGGATGTGCCAGTAAAGGGTCGGCGACTGTACGCCGAGCCGGGCGGCCAGTTTGCGCGTGGTCACGCCGTCGAGACCCTCGGCGTCCAGTAGCGCGACGGCCTCGGTGACGATCCGCTGCTTGTCCAGAGCCAATTCCGGCACCTCCCTTCCGGACTCTATCACCGATAGAGTACTCTATCGGTGATAGAGGCTTATGCGTCAGAGGAGGCGACGATGAAACACCGGCACTCGCTCCGCGACCTGCTGCACTGGGCGACCCATCGCATTCCGGGGATTCCCGCGCACACCGAGCGGCCGGCCGGCCACCAGGGCCAGGCCCGCCACGGGCAGGGGTGGCGGCACTCGATCACGCACCACCGTTCGCACCACCACGAGTTCAACCACTCGCCGGCCCGTCCGCCTCGCGTCCTGGCGGCGTGGCAGACGCGGATCGCCCGCTTGTTCGGTCAGGAGTTGGGATGAAGGCAGCGGTGCTCCACGAGGTCGGCGGCATCCCACGCTATGAGGACTTCCCCGATCCGGTGGCCGACGACGGCGAGGTGATCATCGACGTCAAGGCGGTCGCCGTCGAGAACGTCGACAAGGCGATCGCGGCCGGTACGCACTACGCCAGCGAGAAGTACATCGGCCGGCTTCCGGCGATCCCTGCCTTCGACGGCATCGGCGCCCTCCCGGACGGCACGCTCGTCGGGTTCGGCAACATCCGCCTGCCCTACGGCGCGCTCGCCGAGAAGACTGTGGTGCCCCAGGGCTCCTACATGCCGATCCCCGACGGCATCGACCCGGCCGTGGTAGCGGTGATGGCCTCGGCCGTCACCGCGATGTCGATGAAGACGGCCGCGGGGTTCGTTCCCGGGGAGACGGTGCTGGTGCAGGGGGCCACCGGGGTCGCCGGGCGGCTCGCGGTCAAGGTGGCCCGGCTGCTGGGCGCCGGCCGGATCGTCGCCACCGGCCGCGATGACGACCAGTTGCGCGAGGTACAGGCCATCGGTGCCGACACGGTGATCAACACCGCGGTCTCCGACGAGGCGCTGGCGCAGGCGTACCTCGACGCCAGGGGGGACGGCTACGACATCGTCGTGGACTACCTGTGGGGCAGGCCCAGCGAGATCCTGCTGCGCGCGCTGGTGCCGCGCTCGTTCGCGTTCGGCAAGCCGACCCGGGTGGTCCAGATCGGCGAGTCGGCCGGCACCGAGCTCGCCCTCGCCGGGTCGAGCCTGCGCACCTCCGGCGTGGAGATCTACGGCGCGGCCAAAGGCCTCGACCCGCAGACCATGGACGAGGTGTACCAGCAGATCGTGACGTGGACGCGGTCCGGCGAGCTCACCTTCGACGTGGAGAAGGTCCCGCTGAGTGACATCGAGACCGCCTGGCAGCGAACCGACCTCAGAGGCAGGCGACTCGTCGTGATGCCATGACCGGCCCGCGCCCACGGCACACCAGCGATGATCACCGGTCAGCGTTCCGTCGCCGTCCTCACCCACGCGTCGACGGGGGGCGGACCAAGTACGGGTGAAAGGGGCAGTGAGCCGCTGAGTCGCTGGTCGGAGGCTTGACCCTCCGCGTGGGTTTGGTTGCGGTTTAGGGAACAAGACCGTTCGGCACGGTTGATCGCCGCTACGGTTTCGGCGTCTGGACGCCGGGATCGAGGCGAGGGACGGCCTGGAATGACGTGGATCGAGCGGACCGCCTATCCGCAGTTCAAGCGGTCGGCGCTCAGAGACGCGGGCTCGCACTCGTCGGCGCTTTCTGGCGGGCGAGGAGGCCGGAGATGGTCACCTCTACCGTCCGGCGCATCACCTCGGTGAAGTCGAGTCGCATGGCGGCCAGGGCCGGTTCGGAGGCGTAGGCGGCCAGCATCGCCTCTGATGGCCGGTCGCAGGGCCAGGCGGCGGTGGCCATCAGCAGGGTCACTTCCACCACCCGGGGCGCGCCGTGGGCGCCGAGTTCGGGCACGTGCCGCAGGACCAGTTGGACCAGCGCCTGCATGGAGTGCTTGGCGGCGTACTTGTGCCGGATGGCGACCTCGGTGGAGATGTTGTGCTCCAGCACTGCGGCCTGCGCGCTGATCAGGTCGCACAGCACCGGCCGCTGCGCCATCGACTCGGCCAGAATCTCGGCCAGCCGGTCGCCGCGCTCTCGCGGCGTGCCCTCGCTGGGCTGAAACGACCGCTCCAGCTCAGCGATCCAGTCCTGGACCTCGGCGTCCAGTAGCTGGAGCAGGACCGCCTCGCGCGAGTCGAAGTAGCGCAGCACATTGACCTTGGCCAGGCCGACGCGCCGGCTCAGTTCGTTCAGGCTCAGCTTCGCGACCGGCATCTCGGCCAGCATCGCGGCCGCGGTCCTCAAGATCTGCCGGCGTCGTTCGGTCCGCTGCTCCTCGTTGCGGGCGCGCTTGAAGTTCACGAGCCCATCTTACATACCGCTGGTATTTTGCAAAGATACCGGCGGTGCGTTAGCGTGACCAGAGACAAAATACCGGCAGTACTTAAGAGGTGCGTCATGTACCAGGTTCCTCGCCAGCGGGGAAAGCTCGCCGTGGTGACCGGCGCGAACAGCGGAACCGGCAAGGCGGCCGCGACCAAGCTGGCCGCGGTCGGCGCGCGGGTGATCATGGCGGTGCGCACTGTCGCCAAGGGCGAGCAGGCGCGCGCCGAGATCCTCAGTGCCCACCCGGCAGCAGACGTGGAGGTGCGGCGGATCGACTTGGCCGACCTGGCCTCGGTCAAGGAGTTCGCCGACGGCCTCATCGCCGGCGGGCGCCCAGTCGACATCCTTCTCAACAACGCCGGGGTGATGTTCCCCCCGGTGCGGCACGAGACCGTCGACGGGTTCGAGCTGCAGCTGGGCAGCAACTTCTTCGGCCCGTTCGCCCTGACCGTGCGGCTGCTGCCGCTGCTGCTGAAAGCGCCCGCCCCGCGCGTGGTGACCATGAGCAGCGGCATGGCCGCTCGCGGCGAGATCGACTTCGACGATCTGAACTGGGAGAAGAGCTATGACCCGACCGGGGCGTACGGGCGTTCAAAGCTGGCGGACCTGCTGCTGAGCCAACACCTGGCCCGGCTCGCGACCGAGCGTGGCTGGCCGCTGCTGTCGGCCGGAGCGCATCCCGGTAACGCGGCCACCAACATCGCCGCCTCCGGCCCGCGGCTCGGGGGTGACCCGAGCCTGCTGTTCCGCATCGCGTGGAAGCTCACCCCGCAGCACAGCGCGGAGGCCGGTGCCGACCCGATGCTGTACGCGGCGACCGCGCCCGGCGTGACCCAGGGTGGCTGCTACGGCCCCCGCTGGGGGCTGGTCGGTGCCCCTGCCATCGCGCGGCCCACGAAGAAGGGCCTCGACCGCGACGTCGCCGCCCGATTGTGGGCCGAGGCCGAGCGCCTGACCGGCGCCACCCTCTGATCACCCAAGCGAAAGGCAACACCAGAATCTCTCAACGGCAAGGTGGCCCTGATCACCGGCGGCAGCAAGGGCACCGGCCTGGGCATCGCCAAGGCCTACGTCAAGGAAGGCGTGGCCGTCGCGATCACCGGCCGCGACGCCGACGCCCTGGCCCAAGCCAAGGCCGAGCTGGAAGCACTCGTCCCCGACGCCCGTGTGCTCGCGCTCACCGCGGACAACAAGGACCACGAGGCCGCCGCGCGGGTCGTCTCCCAGGCCGTCGAGGACGATCACGACGCCGTGGGACGACGCTCCATCTCCGGGAGCGCCGCGACGATCGGCAACCCGCAAGACGACGAACGACCGGCGATACGAGGTCGACATCACGAGGAGGAGTCATGCAAGCACAGGGAACCGTGAAAGACGCGTTCAGCGCAGTCCGTGACGCATTCGACAAGGGCCTGCACAGCGACGAGCTCGGGGCCTGCGTCGCGCTGGATGTGGACGGCGAGACCGTCGTCGACCTGTGGGGTGGCCACCGCGACCCCGAGCGGACCTCGCCCTGGACCCGCGACACCATCGTCAACGTGTTCTCGACGACGAAGACGGTCACAGCGCTGGCCATCCTCGTGCTCGCGGACCGCGGCCTGATCGATCTGGACGCCCCCGTCGCGACGTACTGGCCCGAGTTCGCACAGAACGGCAAGGAAGGTGTTCTCGTCCGGCACGTGATGGGCCACACCTCCGGCGTGTCCGGCTGGGACCAGCCCATCACCCTCGCGGATCTCTACGACGTGCAGGCCTCCACCGCCAAACTGGCTACCCAGGCGCCGTGGTGGACCCCGGGGACGGCGTCCGGATACCACGCCCTCAGCCAGGGGCACCTCCTTGGCGAGCTGGTGCGCCGCGTCGACGGACGCTCTCTCACCAGATTCGTCGCCGAGGAACTCGCCGCGCCGCTTGGCGCCGACGTGCAGATCGGTGCGCGCCAGCAGGACTGGGAGAGAACCGCACCCGTCATACCGCCGCCGCCCATCTCCTTCGACATGTCGGCGCTGGATCAGACCACTCCCGCGTTCCGGACGATGACCGGCCCCGCTCCCGACGCGAGCGTGGTGAACACTCCGCAATGGCGGCGCGCGGAGATCGGCGCCGCCAACGGGGCCGCCGCCTCGCGCGTGCTCAGCCCGTCCAGCACCGTGGCCTGCATAACCGCGCGCAGCTCCGGGGACAGGCGGGCCAGCGCCCCAGCCGGGTCGCCATGCTCCACGCCCAGCAGCAGCTCCTCCTCCGCCGAGGGCGCGGTACGCCAGCGGCGACCGGCCAGCAGCCGCAGCAGCCTGTCCCGGGCGCGCTGCCCGCGGATCGCGTCGACCAGCCGCCGGAAGCCGATCTGCCACAGCCAGCCGGCGACGTCACCGCCGCCCTCCTGGTGAGCGAACCCGATGCGGAGGGTGCGGGTGCGCGGGCCGTTCGGGGTCAGCTCGACAGCCATGATGAAGCTGGAACCGTTGCCGGGCTCGCAGGAGGCGTCTTACCGGCCGCCGGCCTGCCGGAGCGCGTCGCCGAGCGCCTCGGTGCCGGTCACACCGACGATCAGCGCGCCGTTGTCGAAGACGAACCTCGGCACGGTGGTGACACCTGCCCGCCGCGCTGCGGCCACTTGGTCACGTACCTCGGCGCGCCCCTCCTCGGTGGCGAGAAAGTCCCGCACCCGGCCGCCGGCCAAGCCGGCCCGCTCGGCCAGCTCGGTGAGTCGCGTGTGGTCGGCGACGTTCACGCCATCGCGGAAGTACGCGTCGAACAGGGCGGTCGCCAGCGCGGCCTGCACCGCGGCACCCTGCTCGTGCAGGGCGAGCCACAGCAGCCGGTGCGCGGTCAAGGTGTTGACCGCCATCGCACAGTCGAATCGGTACTCGATCCCTTCACCGGCACCGATCCGTGTCATCTCCGCGACCATCGCCTCGGCTTGTTCCGGACCGAACATCGCGACCACCGTGTCCATCAGTGGCCGGGGCTCCTCGGGCGCGTCGGGAATCAGCTGGTACGGACGATGGACGAGTTCGACGTCCGATTCCGCACCCGCCGTGGCCACCGCGCGGTGAAACTGGTGCGTGCCGAGACGGCACCACGGGCAGGCGATATCGCCGTACACCTCTACTTTCATCCTGGGTCCTTTCTCATGCGGATAGCCGGGGATGCGGGTGGTGTGGATCAGGCCGGTCCTGGCCGGGGATCGGCGCTCGCGGTGGGGTCCCGCAGCACCCGGAGGGCATGGGACCAGGCGAGGACTTCATCCAGCATGAGGGTCAGGGCGGTTTCTTGACGTTCGCCGGGGGCACAGACGCCGGCCTTGGAGTCGGTGAAGTCGAAGTCGAAGTACGGGTTGATCGCGACTTGGGCGTGTACGTCGGCGACTTTGATCTCGCCCATGGTCTGCCGCAGTTGCTCGGCGGCGCGGGTGCCGCCGTAGACCCCGTAGCTGACGATCCCGGCCGCCTTGTCGTTCCATTCCGCGTACAGGTAGTCGATGGCGTTCTTCAGCGCGGCGGGGATGGCGCTGTTGTACTCCGGGGTGACGAACACGAACCCGTCGAACCTGCCGATCGTGGCCGCCCACCGCTTGGTGTGTGCATGTTGGTAGAAACCGATGACTGCGGGCGCGGGCTCATCCAGCAACGGCAGCTCGTAGTCGGCTATGTCGACGAGTTCGAGGCCGGCCTGCCCGGCCTTGACGGCGGGGTGCCGGCCGGCGGCCTCGGCGACCCACCGGGCCACGTCCTCTACGCGGCGCCCGGGGCGGGTGCTGCCCAGAATGATCGCGATCTGGATCATGGGCCTCCTCCTTAGGTTCTGCGCTCTCACCTTCGGTTAAGGTGCTCATGCCTACGAGCGTCCCGGCGCTGGGCGGGTCCGGGCCAGGCTCCGGTTTTCCTAGCCCTGGCAGGGCCAGGCTCGCCGCGAATACAATCGCCGTTGATGACGGAGACAGAGCTGGGCGCGTTTCTACGCGCACACCGCGAGGCCGTCCCGCCGGCCGCGGTCGGGCTCCCGAACGGGAACCGGCGCCGCACACCCGGGCTGCGCCGGGCCGAGCTGGCCACGCTCGCCGGCGTCAGCGTGGAATACCTCACCCGGCTGGAGCAGGGACGCGACCGCAGCCCGTCCACCCAGGTGCTCGCCGCGCTCGCGGAGACGTTGGGTCTGTCCCGTGACGAGCGGATCCACCTGCACCGGCTGGCGAAGACCAACGGCGGCGGCGCGTGCGACGGGGCCGCCACGACGCGGGCCCGGACGGTGCGCCCGACCGTGCGGGCGCTGCTGGACCAGCTCGAGCCCGCACCGGCGCTGGTCGCCAACCGGCCCGGCGACCTGCTCGCGTGGACGGCCGGATTCGCGCGGCTCGCTGGCCCGACCGGGCTGCTGGAGGCCGAGCCACCGAACCTGGTCCGGTACGCGTTCACCGACCCGCGGGCGCACGATGCCCACCCGGACTGGGACGCGGTGGCCGGCGAGCGGGCCGCCGCGCTGCGGGCCGCGGCCGCGCTCGGCGACCCGCACGCGGCGCTGCTCGCCGAGGAGCTGACGATCACCGCCGACACCCGCTTCCGCGACCGGTTCGAGGGCTCGGCCGCACTGCCCGCGCGCACCGGCGTCGAGCGGTGGTCGCACCCGGAGGTGGGGGAGCTGCGGCTGGCATACGAGAGCCTGGAGCTGCCCGACCCCGACGAGCAGCGACTGGTCGTCTACCTCGCCTCCGACGAGGCCACCGCCGCCGCCCTCGACCGCCTCAACGACCATCACGCCGCCGCCTTGAGCACCGTGCCCGACCACGATCCACGAGCCCATCACTAGCAGGCCGGCGCGCGTGCCAAGCACGACGATCTCGACACACGAGGACAACATGGATCGGCGGATAACCAGCCTTCGCCATCCCCAGCCACACGGCTTCCTCAAAGCCATCGAGGGCATGTCAGGGTTCTGACAGCTCGAACCAGACGGCCTTGCCGGCGGTGGTGGGTGTGGCGCCCCAGCAGCAGGCGGACTGGTCGATCAGGCTCAGCCAATGCTGTTCTTCGTTGTCCTGGCCGGTGCGAGGGAGTGCCGGGTCGGCGTCCTCGACCTCGCAGCGTAGCGTGCCGTTCATTGTCCACAGGGTGACCCGGATCGGTCCCCTCCCACGGCGGGACGCCTCGGCGACCAGTGCGCTGACGAGCAGGTCAGCGCTCCTGCTGTGGCGGTTGACATGCCAGTCGCTCAGCTGGAGGCGGGTCAATCGTCGCGCCCTGCGGACGGACAGGGTGGTTGCTGCTGGCACATGGTCTCGTTTCCTTGAATCCTCGCCTGAGTATTTGATCTTCCTAGTGATCTTTGATGCCGGGGATGGCGAACGCTGGTTCTCCGCCGATCCACGTTGCCCTGGTCTCGAGCCCGTCGTTCAGCCACACCAGATCGGCATGCGCGCCGACCTTGATGCGTCCGAGGTCGGGGCGGGCGAGCAGCTCGGCCGGGCGTGATGTCGCGGCGGCTACCGCGTCCAGCAGTGGCAGGCCCAGCTGGACGGCGTTCGCCAGCGCGTGGTCCATGCGCAGCGTCGATCCGGCGAACGCTCCGTTGGCCAGTGTCGGCGGGCGGCCCGTTTCGGTGTGGATGGATCGATCACCGAGCCGGTATCGGCCCGGTGCCATGCCCGCCGCCGCCACGGCGTCGGTGATGAGAACCAGACGCTCCCTTGCCATTCCGAACGCCATTGCTGCGGCTTGGGAGCTGATGTGATGGCCGTCGAGGACCAGGCCGGCGGATATGCGGGCGTCTACCAGGGCCTGGCCGATGACTCCGGGGTCGCGGTGATGGAATGGCCGTTGCGCGTTGTACAGATGCGTGACCATCCGTGCACCCGCGTCGACGGCGGCGCGTGTTTCCTCCGCGGTCGCAGCCGTGTGCCCGATGGAGACCAGGACGCCGGCCGAGGCGAGCGTTTCGATCGCCGCGAGCGCATGCGGCCGTTCCGGAGCAAGTGTGATCACCGCGAGAGTTCCGGGAGGCGCGGCGTCGAGGAGGGCGCGGATGTGTCCGGGCTCGGGGTCGCAGAAGAAGCCGGCGTCGTGAGCGCCCGGATGCGCGGGTGAGAGGAACGGCCCTTCGAGATGCGCTCCGAGCAGGCGTGCTCGCGTGGTCCCAGAGGACGCGTTCATCGCCTGGCCGCACCGGCGGAGGGCCTCCGCCAAGGTCGGCACCGGCGCGGTCACGAACGCGGCCGCGAAAGCCGTCACCCCCGTCTCCGGTAGCCGGCGTGCGATCCGATGCCAGTCGGCATCGTCGGCGTGCGCGAAATCCGTGCCGTGGTAGCCGTTGATTTGGAGATCGATCAGGCCTGGGATCAGGATCCCGTCGTTCAGCGTGACGTCCGCGCCCGTGGGCTCGCTGGACTCCCGCACTTCGGTGAAACGGCCGTCTTCGATCGTCAGGCTCACCGATGCCTGTTCGCGGCCTTCGGCGATCACACGTCTGGCGAAAATGCGCATGGGTTCCCCTTACTTGACCGCGCCCGCGGTCAGACCGCCGACAAGGTGTTTCTCAATCGCGGTGAACAGGATGACGACCGGCACGATCGCGATGACGGAGGCGGCGAAGAGCTGGTCCCAATGCTGCTCGTAGCCGGTCACGTACGAGCTGATCCCCACGGTGAGCGGCTTCTTGTCGTCGTCCTGCATGAGGGTCAGGGCCACCACGTACTCGTTCCACGCCGCGATGAAGGTGAAGGTGATCGCGGTGACCGCGCCGGGCTTGACCAGGGGCAGCATGATGCGCAGGAGCGTGGCGACGCGTCCGCAGCCGTCAAGCTCCGCCGCCTCCTCCATCTCCAGCGGGATCGAGGCGAAGAACCCGTGCAGGATCCAGATCGCGAACGCGAGGTTGAAGGCCGCGTTGGTCACGATGATCGCGAGGTAGGTGTTGACGAGGCCGATTTCGAAGAACTCGCGGTAGAGGCCGACGACGAGTGACGTGGGCGAGAACATCTGCGTGACCAGCACCAGGAACAGGAACGCCGGTCGGCCGGGGAAGCGATGACGGGCGGTGAAGTAGGCGGCCGGGACCGACACCAGCAGCACTACGATCGTGGAGGCGGCGGCAACGATGAGCGATGTCGTCAGCCAGTTCTGGAAACGGACGTCGCCGGCGATCTCGAGGTAGGCGCCGAACGTCCAGTTCCTCGGAAGGAACGTCGCCGGCGACCGCAGCACCTCCGAACTCGACCGTAGTGAGTCCAGCGCCATGACCGTGTAGGGGGCCAGGAAGGACGCCGCGACGGCGAGCCCGGCGGCGGCGAGGGCGTAGTGCCGGATCCGCTTCCTGCCGATCGATGCGAGCCGGGTCATCAGGTGCCGGCCTCCTGCCACTTGACCGTGCGCAGGTATACGACGACGGCGACGAGGATCAGCAGCACGTTGCAGATACCGCCGGCGGCAGCCTGGCCGACGTCGTGCTCGGCGCTCTTGAACGCGAGCTTGTACATGAAGGTGATGGTCGTGTCCTGGGTGAAGCCGGGGTTGCGCTCGTTGAGCGTCCAGATGATCGGGAAGGAGTTGAAGAGATAGATGATGTTGAGGACGACGGTGACGACGAGCGCGGGGCGCAGGAGCGGCAGGGTGACGGCGCGGTAGGTCGTCCATGCGCCCGCACCGTCGATCCTGGCTGCCTCGAACACGTCACCGGGCATGCCGTTGAGTCCGGCGAGGAGGACGTACGTGCTGAACGGGACCGAGGCGAACACGCCGACGGCGATCATCGAGAGCATCGTCCATCGTCCATCGATCGTCGCCGAGGAAGTCGATCGGCCGGCTCGTGAGATGCAGGTCCATCAACAGCCGGTTGAGGATGCCGTGGTAGTAGTCGTAGATCAGGGTGAACAGCCGTCCTGTGATCACCAGGGAGGCGGCCCATGGCACGATGACCGACCAGCGAACGACACGCCGGCCGGGGAACTCCTTGGCCAGGAACTGGGCGAGTGCCAGGCTGATGGCGACCGTCAGCGCGGTGACGCCGGAAACCCAGATCGCGGTGTTGGCCAGGACAGAGCCCAGAGCCGGCTGGCTGAGGACGCGGAGGTAGTTGTCGAAGCCCGCGTCACCCAGGCGCAGTCCGGTGATGGAGTAACGCGACAGCGACGCCCGTATCAGTTCGTACACGGGATAGAGCACGACGCCGGCGATCAGCAGCAACCCCGCCCCGAGCCAGGGGAGCGCGGCGAGCGCCGGAACATGGCGGCGGCTCACCTCAGCCACTCGTCTCGGCCATCTTCTGGAGCTCGCCCAGCACGGCGGCGGGGTTCCCGTCCGGCGCGACCGCGGCTCCGATCTGCTGCTGCACGGCAAGCTTGACCTTGTCCCACGTCGGATCGTCGGTGGGGGTCAGATGGATGTGGGGCAACGTGTCCAGGTAGACCTTCAGGGCAGGGTCAGAGGCGAAGATCTTCAGGCCGGACTTGGTCACCGGAAGGAAGCCTTCGGCCTTGATCCACGTGTTCACCTGGTCGGGCTGGTAGTACAACTCGTAGAACTTCTTGACCGCGTCCTGATTACCGCTCTTCTTGAAGGCCATGAGGTAGTCGGTGACGCCGTAGGTCTGCGGAACGCCGCCGTCTCTGGTGGGCATGGGTGCGACCCCGTAGTCGACCTTTTTGTCCTTGTCCAAGCCGGTGGACAGCTGGGACAAGCCGATCACCATGCCGGCCTTGCCCGAGGAGAAGAGCGCGAACGCGCCGTCGGTCCGGTTGGTCTTGCCGGGATTGTTCTGGGTGACCTTGTACTTCGTCGACAGGTCTTTGAGGAACTGCAGTGTCTCGATGTTCTTGCTGGAGTTGATCGACCATGTGCCGTCGGTCTTCCAGGCGCCGCCGTTGTTGAAGGCCCAGATGGAGAACTCCGCCTGCGCCTCTTCGGGGCCGAGCGGTTCGGCGTACCCGATCGTGCCGTCGCCGAGCGCCGTGATCTTCTGCGCGTCCGACACGAACTCGTCCCACGTCTTCGGGGGTGCGGAGATTCCGGCGCGCCGGAACAGGTCCTTGTTGTAGAACATCGCCCTGGCCGACGACAGATCAGGGAAGCCGTACATCTTGCCGTTGTAGGTGCCGCTCTCGACGAAGGCGTCGATGAGGTCGGCCTTGGTCGCGGCCGGCAGCACCTCCTCGGAGTGGTAGAGCAGCCCGTCCTTGGCATAGCTGGCGTAGGCGTTGAGGTTGAGGATGTCCGGCGGGTTGCCGTTCTGGATCATGGTGCTGGTCTGCTGGTCGATGCTGTTCCAGCTGACGATCTGCACGTTGAGCTTGACGCCTGTCCGCGCCTCGTACTTTTTGGCGAACGCGTCCCAGAACGTCTTCGTGTGGTCCTTGCTGTATTCGGCGATGACGACCCTCAGCTCTTTCACGCCGTCACCGGCCGTGGAGTCGACGGCCCCCGTGCCGCTGCCGCATCCAGTGAGCAGCACGCCCAGCAGCAGGACGATGCTCTTGTTCCTCATGGGTTCCTCCTGGTCAGCGGCTTGGCGTGATGCCGCGCGCGTGATGCGTTGATGCGAGACTGTGGACGGTGAGTGCGGCGGCGCCGACGATGCCGGCATCGTCGCCAAGTGCCGCGGGCAGGATGTCGACCGTCGGCGGGACGGCGAGCCCGCCGTTGTGGAAGGCGTCACGAAGGGGCGCCCAATAGCGGGCACCGATCTGGGTGACGCCGCCGCCGACCACGACGCGTCGAGGGTCGAACACCCCGGCCAGGCCGGCGAGAGTCCTGCCCAGCACCTCGGCCCCCTTGGTGAGCGCGGTAACCGCGGCGGCATCACCACGGCGTGCGCGCTCGGCGACTTCCCTCAGGTCGCGGGGCGTGTCGTCACCCGCCAGGCGGGCGTACGCGGCGGCGATCGCAGGTCCCGAAGCGGAGCTCTCGAGATGTCCGCGGCGTCCGCAGCTGCAGACGCCGTGATCGGCCTCGAAGATCGGGAAATGGCCGAGTTCGCCGGCGCGGCGGTGGACGCCGGTCAGGAGCCGGTCCTGGAGTACGAGCGCGCCGCCCACACTCGTCCCGACAGTGACGTACATGGCATCGGAGGTGCCGCGGCCGGCTCCATGAAGGTGTTCTCCCAGCGCGAAGGCGTTGGCGTCATTGCCGACGACCACCCGCATGCCCGTCGCCTTCGCGAGGTGGCCGGCGAGATCGATGCCCTGCCAGCCAGGCAAGGTGCCGGTGGCGGCGGTGACGATCCCCCTGCGGGAATCGACGACGCCAGGACTGCCGACGCCGACGGACAGCTGTGGATCGGCCACACCGTCGCTGAGATCACGGCACATGTCCGCGATCAAGCCGATGATCGCCACTGGCCCATGCCGGTTGGGGGTGGGCAGGGACATCCGGCGATGAACCTGACCCGCTGCGCCGACCAGTCCAGCGGCGATCTTGCTGCCGCCGACGTCGACGCCTATCACCATTGTGGCAACCATTGCTTCCCTCCCGGCGATCTGCCATGGACCAGCCCGTCAGGCTCTGTCACCGCACGACCGCTCTGCACACTTGCGTGCAACTCAGAGTGGCTCGCGCATGAACCGTGCGTCAACAGATATGCTGCGTGCAGTTTCGAATGCACATTTGGAGGGTCACATGCAGTCTTCGGCACGTCGCCGCGCCCTGCTGGAGCAGGTCCGGCGCGAGGGGTATGTCGGTACCGGCGGACTGGCCCACCAGTTCGAGGTCGACGGCTCGACGATCCGGCGCGACCTGGCCCATCTCGAGCGAGCCGGGCTCATCAAGCGCACCCGTGGCGGCGTGCTGCCGGCCGAGCCCGCCGCCGCCGTCGACGTCCCCTATGACGTGCGGCGGACCGCGAACCAGGCGGAGAAGGCCGCCATCGCCAACGCCGCGGCCGACCTGATCGACAACGGCCAGTCGGTGATCCTGGACAGCGGATCGACGACATACCAGCTCGCCCTCGCGCTGCGCCGCCGGAAGAAGGAGGTCCTCGTCGTCACCAACGATCTGATGATCGCCGTCTGCCTGGCCGGCGATCCGACCGTGCGCGTGCACGTCACGGGCGGATCACCCATCGAGACCGCGTACACGCTGGTCGGCCCGTCCACGGTCGCCGAACTTGACCGGCTGCACGCCGACTGGGCGTTCCTCGGCGCTGAGGCGGTGCACCATCAGGCCGGTATCACGAACATCAACATGGTCGAACTCCCCGTCAAACAGGCCATGCTCAACGCCGCCCAGCAGGTCGCCGTCATCGCCGCCAGCCCCAGCTTCGGCAAGCGCGCCCTGATGACCGTCTGCGCCCTCGACGCGATCTCCCTGCTCATCACCGACGACGGGATCGCCGACGATGAACGCGCACTCTACGGATCTCAGCTGCGCACGGTCTCCCTCACCGATGACTGACCTTCCTCCGGCGATCGAGTCCTGGAACGCGCACTTCAAGATGCACGCATCTGCCACCTTGACGCACGCTTCCGTGCATGTTGTGCTCTTGTGGCGACCTAGTCAATCACTGGTCCCGGCCGGGCGGCGCCTTATTGTCGATCATGTGCAGCCGCTGTAGACCGCTGGGCCGCGTATCGGAGGAGACCACCCCACATCGTGTCCGAACACATTCGTCTGGCCGTCATCGGATGCGGACGCATCTCGCAAGCCGCGCACCTGCCGGCCATCGCCAAAGCCGAGAACGTCGAGCTCACAGCGGTGTGCGACGGCAGCGCCACCCTGGCCGACGCGATGGCGAGCCGCTACGGCGCACACGCCTTCCTCGACGTCGCCGACCTGCTCGGCGCGCCGGTCGACGCCGTGCTGATCGCCGTGCCCGACCGATTCCACGCCCAGGTGGCAGAGCAGGCGCTGCGGGCGGGCAAGCACGTCATCATCGAGAAACCCCTCGCCACCACCGTCGCCGAGGCCGGGCACCTGCGCGATCTGGCCGACTCGGCTCACCTGGAACTGCAGGTGGCGAGCATGAAGCGGTTCGACCCGGGCGTGCAGTACGCCGCCGGAGCGGTCGCCCGGATCGGCCCCCTCCGCAGTGTCGTCGGCTGGTACCGCGTGATGTCGAGACTTCGCGAGCCGATCGAGACCACGCTGTTCCCTCCGCTGATCGTCGATCCGGCCGTACGCTCGCAAGAGCTGGCGTACAAGGCGATCCACCGCGCCGAACATCTCCTGGCCACCCACGGCATCCACACCTTCGACCTGCTGCGCTACCTGGCAGGCGACTACACCATCCACAGCGCGATCCTGTCCCACGGCGAACGCGACTACAGCTGGCACGCCCTGGGCCGATACCGCGACGGGGCCGCGTTGAGCCTGGAGGTGACGGCGAGCGTCCACGCGGAATGGTCCGAAGGGTTCGACCTCTACGGCGACGCCGGCCACGTCCGGCTACGCTGCCCCTTCCCGTTCACGAGGCAACCGAGCTCGGTCAGGGTGTTCGACGAGCCCACCCAGACCTACTCCGAGCCGGTGTTCGGCGACAGCGACCCCTACGAGCGCCAGATCGAGGCCTTCGCCCGGGCCATCCTCCTCGGCACCCGCGCCGAACCCACCGCCGCGGACGGCATCGAGGCACTCAGGATCGTCGAGGCCATCCGCGACGCCGTCGACCAGCCGGGGACCCGCACATGACGCTGCCCGAAGTCGGCATCTTCGCCCGCACCTTTCCCCGGACGACCGCCGCCACGGTCGCCGCCGCCGTCGCCGAGGCGGGCTTCCGCCTGGCCCAGTTCAACTTCTCCGCGATCGCCATGCCAACGCTCGCACCTGACGTCTCCCTCGACGCAGTCACCGCCGTCGGGCGGGACTTCCGTGACGCCGGCGTCGCCGTCTGGGGACTGTCGGCCACGTACAACATCATCCACCCCGACCGAGCGTTCCGGCTCAGGCAGACCCGCCAGGCGGCGCGGCTGATCGAAATTTCGCCGCTGCTCGGCGTCACCGCGGTCACCTTGTGCAGCGGAACGCTCAACGCCGACGACATGTGGACCGGCCACCCGGACAACGGCTCCGCCGCCGCCTGGGCCGGCCTGCGCTCCACCCTCGATGCCCTGCTCGAAGCGGCATCAGATGCGGGCATCAAGCTCGGTATCGAGCCGGAGAGCGCCAACGTCATCGACTCCGCGCGGCGCGCCCACCGGCTCATCAGCGAGCTGGGATCCGACGCCCGGCACGTCGGCATCGTCCTCGACCCCGGCAACCTGGTCGCACCGGAGACCATCCGCCGCCAGGACGACATCGTCAACGAGGCCTTCGACCTGCTCGGCGAGCACATCATCGGCCTGCAGGCCAAGGACCTCACCGCCGCCGGGCCGGCACCCCTCGGTCGTGGAGATCTCGACTACACGATGATCTGCCGCCGCACCCTCGAACTCGGCCGGGCAGTGCCGATCATCATCCAGGACGCCACCGAGGACGACGCCTCCCGATCCGGCCGGTACCTGCGCGACCGCCTCCACGCGGCGAGGAACACGTGAGCGCATCATCCTCGTCAAACCGCTACGCCGAGGCGGCTCACGTGAGGCTGCGACGGCCGGACACACCGGCTTCGGGCACCGTGCTGCTGCTGCACGGACTGGGCGGCGACGGCACGCAGTTCGACGCGTTCCTGCCGCACCTGGCCGGGCTCCCCTGCGACCTGCTGATACCGGACATGCGCGCTCACGGTCTGACCCCGCTGATCGGAGACGCGAGCGACTTCACCTTCCAGCGGTTCAGCGCCGACATCACCGCTCTGCTGCGCACCCGCGCGATACGGCCGCCGCTCATCGGCATCGGCATCTCCATGGGAGCGGGAGTCCTGGCCGCACTGGCCCTTCGCTCTCCCGACGTACTCGCCGGACTCGTCTTCATCCGGCCCGCCTGGGAGGACCAGGCCGACCCTCCCCACCTACGGGCGTTCAGGACCATCGCGGGCCTTCTCGCGACCCGGGACGGCGCGGCCGCCGCAGCCGAATTCGCCCATTCTCCCGTCTACCGCGCCGTGCGCGCGGAATCGGGAACCGTCGCGGACAGCCTGATGGATCAGTTCGGATCCCCTCATGCGGCCGAACGACGTCTTCGCCTCGAACGCATGCCGCTGTCCACCCCGTTCACCGACCTGGCCGATCTGGCCCGCATCCGCACACCGGCCACCGTCATCGGCACCCGGCACGACCCGCTGCACCCACTGACCATCGCCCGCCACTGGGCCCGCGCGTGCGGGACCGCCCTGCACGTCGTCCCACCCAAGTCCGCGGACGATGATCGCTATATCTCAGAGTCCGCCGCGATCATCACGGCAGTGGCCGGTCAGGCCCTCGACAGCACAGCGTCGTGAAGCACCCAGTTCAACACGAAAGGCCAGACCTCATGCCTTCCCGGTTCCACGCCATCTTCGGATCAGACACCAAACCGCTCATCGCCATGGCTCACGTGCCGGCCCTGCCCGGGACGCCTCTGTACGACGAGCGTGAAGGCATCGCGGGAATGATCCGCCACGTCCGCCGAGACGTGGAGATCCTCGTCGATGCGGGCTTCGACGCCATCCTCTTCTGCAACGAGAACGACCGTCCCTACGAACTCAACGCCGGTCCGGAGTCCGCGGCGGTGATGACCCGCATCGTCACCGAATGCCGCCCGTCCGATCTCCCCTTCGGCGTCGACTTCCTGTGGGACCCGCGCATCGCACTCGCGGCCGCCGTCGCATGCGAGGCGGACTTCATCCGCGAGGTGACCACCGGCGTGTGGGAGTCGGACATGGGACTGTGGAACACCAACTGCGCCCACACCCTTCGCGAACGTCGCCGACTCCACGCCGACAACATCGCCATCTTCATGAACATCACACCCGAGTTCGCCTCCCCGATCGGCACCCGCCAGGCACCGGCAACCGCTCGCTCCGCCGTCGTTTCCAGCCTCGCCGACACGATCCTCGTGTCGGGTCCCATGGCCGGCGCAGGCCCAGACCTTTCCACCGTGCGCGCCGTGCGGGATGCCACACCGGCCGACGTGCCCGTCCTGCTCAACACCGGTGCGCGACGGGACACGATCGGCCAGTTCCTGTCCGTAGCGGACGGCTGCATCGTCGGCAGCGACCTCAAGATCGACGGTCACACCTGGAACGCCGTAGACCCGGCTCGCGCAGCCGGCTTCGTGAAAGCGGCACGAGCATGAACCGCCGCCTGACGCCCAGCCGAAGCCCCGATCGACCGTCCGGAGCAGTACGGTCGCCGGGTAGCGCAAAGTGACGGCACTCACCCCGGTGGATCAGGTTGAAGCCGGCACGCCGTATGCCGCCGTCAGACGGCTCGCGCGGCGGGGTTCTGGAAGAACTCCAGCACCCCGCGCGCACCCGACATGACCATCTTCTGGACCGCCTCGGACTTCCGTGCCGCCTCGGCGCCCCGGACGAACATCGCCTCCTCGTACGCGCGCACCGCCGCGTCCAGGTCGTGCGGACGGGCGGCCAGCGCGAGCGCCAGTTCCGCGCCGTCGAGCATGGCGATGTTGGCGCCGAGCCCGACCGGTGGCATCAGGTGCGCGGCGTCGCCCAGCAGCGTCACCCCGGGGACGCCCGCCCAGGTCAGGCCGACTGGCAGCGTGGTGATCGAGCGGGGCGTGAACGGCCCGTCGCAGGCGGCGATCAGCGCGGTGATCTCCGGCGCCCATCCGGTGAACAGCTTCGCGAGCGCCGTACCGGCCCGCGCGGGGTCGTCGAACGGGATGCCGCAGCCGGCGAACCAGTCTTCGGGGGTGTGCAGGCTCAGGTAGACGCGGACCCGGCCGTCGCCGTTGCGTTGCGCGGATACCGCCCCGTCCGGGCCGAGGGCCCAGAAGTTGCCGCGCCCGATCCGGGCCGAGATCTCGGGATGGGTGCGGTCGACGTCGGCGATGACGCCCTCTAACGTGTTGAGGCCGATGTGGGCGGGCCGGGCGTCGGTGAGCAGCGGGCGGACGCGGGAGTTCGCGCCGTCCGCGCCGACCAGCAGGTCACAGTCGGCGCTCGTCCCGTCGGCGAAGCGCAGCCGCCATCCGCCCTCGGGCAGCGGTTCGGCGGACCGGTACGCGCGCCCCCACGCGATGGCGTCGCCGGGCAGCGCGCCGAGCAGCAGGTCGCGCAGGTCGGCGCGGTCGACTTCGGGCTTGTCGAGCGGCGCGTCGTCCGGGGTGTCGAAGCGCAGCAGCAGCGTGCCGTTCTCGTCCAGCAGCCGCAGATCCTGACCCTCGGAACGGGCGATCGCGCGAAAGCCCTCGGTCAGGCCGGCCTCCTGCAGCGCCCGCTGCCCGCTGTCGGCGCGCAGGTCGAGCATGCCGCCCTGACCGCGTGCGGTCCGTGACGGTTCCCGCTCGTACACGGTCGCCGCGATGCCGTGCATATGTAGCACGCGCGCCAGCACCAGCCCGCTGGGGCCCGCTCCGACGATCGCGATTCGCGGGGGACGCCCGGAGATTTCCGTACTCATGGTCAACCAACCCTTTCGTGATACACCGTATGGCTCAATACACTGTATCGAGGAAAGATACTGTATTAACCGATAGAGGGAGAACGCCATGGTCGAACGAGACCGGACGGGAGGGCGAGCCTCGACGACCGGCCGCCCCCCTGCGGAGGACGCCGCACGGGAAGGGGACCAGCGCGATGCCGATGACGTGCGGGATGAGGCGGGTGGGCCGCTGCTGGTGTGGGAGCGGCCGGAGCCGACCGATCGGGCGACTCCGAGCCCGCTCGACCGGGACCGGATCGTGCGTGCGGCGATCGCGCTCGCGGACGCCGATGGGCTGACCGCGGTGTCGTTGCGCAAGGTCGCCGCCGCGCTCGATGCGGGCCCGATGCGCCTGTACCGCTATGTCGCCACCAAGGAGGAACTGCTCGACCTCATGGTCGACGCCGTGTACGCGGAGATCCACCCGCCCGATCCAGGCGACGGCTGGCGGACCGCGCTGCGGACCCTGGCAGGCCGCACCCGGCAGGCCGCGTTGCGTCACGAGTGGTTCGCCGATCTGCTCGGCGGCCGCCCGAACCTCGGCCCGCACGCGCTCGCCCACCTGGAGGCGCACGTGGCCGCGCTGCACGGCGCTCCAGGCTTCGACGACGTCGACACCGTCCGCGACGCGGTCGGTGTCGTCCGCGCCTACCTGGTCGGCGCCGTCCGCATGGAGATCGCCGAGCGGCGCGCCGAACGCGCCAGCGGCCTGACCAAGCACCAGCGGCAGCGCGCCACCGGCCCGTACCTCACCCGCATGTTCGCCACCGGCCGCTATCCCACCCTGGCGCAGGTCGTCGCCGACGCCACCCATCCCAACCCGGCCACCACCTTCGACACCGGCCTCGACCTGCTACTCGACGGCATCGACCCGGACGGGCGTACCGGGGGACGCCGATCCGGCCGCGTAGCCTTTGGGCCGGGTCCCACGTGCCCGGCCCCCGGACGCGGCGGATGAGGCTGCTCAACGCGTACCTGCCGAGGCTCCACCGCGTGGCGACGCTCGACACGGTGGTGGGTGGCACGTTCCTGAAGGTGGCGAACTTCCTCGGCCCACCGCAGGCGCTGCTCTCACCGGGCATGCTGTGGCGGGTCTGGAGAGGGCGCCGCACGGGCACACCGACCGCGAGCGTGGCTTCGACCCTCGGCGGACCACAACTGGATGTCGCCCGGAATGCGTCGCCCGACCGGGCATGAGCCTCAGTGGTGCCGACCGTGATGCGCAGATCGTCGGTGGCGGCGATCTGCGCATCACGGTCAGGCTGATCTCTACTGCGGGGTGGTTGCGGGAACCGGGCGTACGGCGAGCGACTGGCTCAGCGGGTGCTTCCCACCGGTGCGGAACGGCGATCCGGGGGCCTGCTTCAGCGTGCCGCCGGATCCGATCGCGAACGCGACCACCTTGCTCGCGTCCTGCATGTTGGCGAAGACGTCCCGGCCGTCCGGTGTGATCGCGACCGCCGAGGAGCCCTCAGCCTGGGTGGGCGAGTCGGCGGCCGGAGTGAGCGAGCCGTCCGCGCGGATCGTGAAGCCGACCAGACCGCTGCCGGGGGGCGAGCCGGCGTCGAAGTTGGCGCCGACGTACAGGTGCTGCCCGTCGGGCGTGACCTTGAGGCCGACCGGGTCCCGCACGGAGACCGGCAACCCGGGCACGGGTTTCAGCGAGCCATCCTTACCGACCCGGAACCCCTGCACGTTCTGCGCGACGTTCGAGGTCACGTACAACAGGCCGCCGTCCGGGCTCATCGTGATCCCGTAGTTGGCCGGCCCGACCTTCGCCACGTCCTGCGCGGGTCCGAGCGAGCCGTCCGGCAGCACGGTGTATCTGGTGATGACCCGCGACGGGCTGTCTTCGGTCTCGTCCGCGTCCGCGTACGACAGGTAGAGGAAGCGGCCGTCGGGGGACAGCACCGTCTGCTTGGGATGGTCTGAGGTGGTCTTGAAGTCGCCGAGTTTGGTGGGCGTCCCGTCCAGGCCGATCCGGTACGCCGAGATCGTCGCGTCGTCGACGCCGGTGTTGGTCACGTACAGGGTGCGGCCGTTCGGGGAGATGGTCGCTCCCCACGGCTCGTCGCCGGTCGTGACGATCCGTGGGTCCGGCTGGAGCGCGCCCCGCGCCCCCACGCGGAACACCGAGAGCGTGTCGGAGTCGCTGTTGACGACGTACGCGGTGGCCCCGTCCGGGGTGAGGGCGATGCCCCGGGGGGTTTCGCCGCCGGTGGAGACGGGCTTGTCGAGGAGCGTGAGGGTGGCCCTCGGGCCGATCGCCAGGGAGGAGACGTTGCCGGAGCCCGCGTTCGTGACGTAGACCACGCCGCCGGACGGCGGCAAGACCGGTCCCGCGGCGGCCTGGGCCAGGGCGGGAGATGGGACGGCGAGCAGCATGGCGGCGGCCAGGACGGCAGCACCCGCTCTCATGAAGACGGATGACACGAATGTCTCCTTATCACTCCTTGAACCTGATTTGACGACACCCTCATAGGCGTTCCAGCCGGTGCCATACCGTTCCATGAGCTCGTTCCGCCGTCCCCGCTGAGGTAGCGGCTTGGAGATGTGCCGACGGTTCGGCGGAACGTAAAGGCAGGTCAGCATAGGTATGCGGCGTCAACGGCACGCCGTCCGCCCCCGCAGCCGGGGTCGGCACAAGGGTGCGCCATCCCCGCCGTCACGGGCCTGAATCCATGCGGGCGGGAACGGCGCCAGTACGAAGGAGAACCCCGCTGCGGTGCGACGCGGCTTGGGCCAGGTTTCGCGAGGTAGGGCAAACAACCCGGCGCAACCACTGACATCAACCTGTCGCTCAACAATCTTCGTTGATGAGTCGGCGTGCCTGTTCGGCAGCGCGCCATTCCTTTCGCTCTTCGTCTCCGATGAGCGCGCGTGCGACACCGGCCTGGACGACGCCGTGGATCGGCGGGAGGAACGGCTCGATGAGGATCAGCTCCGTGCCCAACTCGGCTAAGGTCACGGGGCGGTCCGGCTGCCGGAGGCCCCACTCGCCCGCGACGCGCAGCGGGTAGCCGAACCCGAGGCCGTTCTCGCTCCGCAGCCGTTGGCAGTCGGTGATCGAATCGCCGGTGAACACCACAGTGCTGCCCGGTCGGAGGGTGATCGTCATGTGTGCTCCTTGAAATCGGTTCGGGGAAAGGAAGATTCACCGGGGAGTGGAGTGCTGCTCATCTCTGCGAAGTGCCGTGTGGCCAGAGGGCCTTCGCCGGTGAGGGGTGATGGCGCTGCGGGCGCTGCGGCGGGGGTGTCAGGCGTCCTGGGGGAGGGTGTCGTCGATGGGAGTGGCCGCCCGGTCGCCGGCGGCGTACCGGGTGCGGGCGATCCCCAAGGCGACGAGGGCTGCCGCGACGATGGTGAGGGTGAGGCCCGCGATGGTGACGGCCTGGTGGAACTCGCCGGTCTGCTGCGGGCTCCAGTGGGAGGTGGCGATGTCGCCGGTGAACAGGGTGGCCAGGATGGTGCCGGTGACGGCGATGCCGGTGCCGGAGGTGACCTCGGTGGCGGTGTCGACGAGCGCGCTGCCGATGGTGGTCCGGTTCCCGGGCAGGCCGCGGACCACGTTGAGCCCGGCGACGACGCCGACCACGCGCATCCCGGCCGCCACGAGGACGAGCGCGATCGCGACCCACAGGTAGCCGAACCGGCCGAGCAGGCCGTAGACGGCGAGGCCGGACACGACCGCCGCGGAGCTGATCCACGCGGCCCGGTCCAGGCCGACGCGCCGCACGAACGGGTCGACGAACGCGCTGCCCGCGATGAGGACGACGACCTGCGGCAGCATCCCGACAGCGGCCAGTGCGGGCGTCCAGCCCCAGTCGAGCTGCAGTTGCAGCGTCACCATGTAACCGAGTCCGGCGGTCGCCAGTCCGGTGGCGGCTTTGTAGGCCAGGCCGCTGGAGACCAGGGGGAGCGCGAGGAGCTTCAGGTCGAGCAGCGGATGGTGGGCCAGGCGCTCGCGCAGGACGAAACAGATCGCCGTCACGGTGGCCGCGGCGGTGGCCGCCCAGGGTGCCCAGGAGCCGGCGCCCTCGTCCACGAACAGCGTCGGGGCCAGGAGCGCGAGCACGATCGTCGCCGTGCCCAGCAGCATCCCGGGAACGTCGAGGGGGTCGCGGTGGAGGCCGGACGGGTCGTCGGCGGCGATGCCGGACCGCACGCCGAGGAACGCGAGTACGGCGATCGGCACGTTCACCAGCAGCAGGACCTGCCAGGGCGCGATCGCCAGCACCAGGCCGCCCGTCGTCGGGCCGATCGCGAGCCCGACCAGGCCGACGGTCGAGATGAGGGTCAGCGCGCGCACGCGCAGGCCGTCCTCGTCGAACAGCCGGAACGCCAGCGCCATCGATCCCGGCGTCGTCATCGCCGCGGCGACCCCCATCGTCGCCCGGACGGCGATCAGTTGCCCGGCGGTGGTGACCACGGCGGTCGCCAGGCTCGCCACACCGAGCAGGACCAGCCCGATCAGCATGATCCGCCGCCGGCCGAACCGATCGGCGATCGCGCCGAACGCCAGCATCAACCCGCCGAACACGACCGCATAGGCGCCCGTCACCCACTGCAACGCGGTCGTGGAGGCGTGCAGCTCGCGTCCGATCACAGGCAGCGCGACGTTCAGGATCGAGTTGTCCAGCATCTCGAACAGGAACACCGCCGACAGCCCCGCCAACGCGACCCACGCCTCCCGCAGCGACCGGGGAGTACGACCTGGCCGGCGCGCGGCCATCTCATTCATGGAGGGCTGCCTTCACGTCGTGATCCCGGCGGGGGCCCTGATCGGCACGGGCGTCGGCGCGGCCCGGCACGGGGTGATCCGGCACGGGGCGATCCGGCCGCCCGCGCGGGCCGGTCACCTCGGCCTCCGCACGGGACGCGGTCGCGGTGGCGCGTGGCCCGCTGGGGCCCGCTCCGGCGGCAATGATGGTTGTCTGTTCGAAGGACATGCCACTAGGTTATGCGACTAAGTTAAGTGACACAAGAAAGTGGGGCTGGGATGCCCAGAACCGGAGCGCGAGGCGGACCGCGGACGCGCGCGAAGATCTCAGAGGTCGCGACCCGGCTGTTCCTCGAACGCGGCTTCGACACGGTCACGGTCACCGAGGTCGCGCGGGAGGCCGGGGTCTCGGCCGTGACGGTCTTCAAGCACTTCCCGCGCAAGGAGGACCTCCTCCTGGACCGCGAGGTCGACGCCGTCGGGCTCCTGCGCTCAGCGGTGCAAGACCGCGCCCCGGATGCCGGAGTGCTCCAGTCCCTGCGTGATATGGCGTTCGGTCTCCTCGAGGAGCGGCACGCCCTGTCCGGCCTCAAGGACGGATCCGTCCCCTTCTTCCGGACCGTCGCCGCCTCGCCCGCGCTGGTCGCCCGCGCCAGGGAGATCGCCTCCGACCTCCAACAGGCCCTCGCCGGCGAGCTCGAACACGACCCCGCCTTCGACGGCGACGCCCCGCTGCTCGCCGCCTTCTTCATCGCCGGCTACGCCGCCGTACTGGTGGAGACCGCCCGGCTCCTGATCGCCGGAGAACCGGCCGACGCCATCGCAGCCGACCACAGCGCCCGCCTGGAGCGCCTGTTCGACGCCCTCAGCAGCGGATTCGTGCCCCGGCCGTGAGGCTCACCGCCGCACTGCGCGCAGTGGCGGGCAAGGCCGTCGGCGCGTCCAGCCCTCCGCCCTGTTCAAGAGCCGGAAAGCGGGTGGTCGACATGGCAGGCCGCCAGCCGGCAGCGGAGCGATCAGATCAACGGACACGTGCCGCCGATGTCCTGGGGCTGCGGGCGCTCACTCCTACGACGGATGGCGCCGTTGCGCTCCAGCCCGGAGACTTGACTGCGCCACCCCAAAGGGCATGACCCCTGCGCTTCAGCTCCGCAGTGTGGCGAGCAGTGCCGGGGATGCCTGGAGGGCGGTTCGCTGCATCAGGTCGACGACGCCGCGCATCCCGCCCATCTCTGCCCCTCCGCCCGCGCGGCCGGGGCCGCAGTGCTTGAGGGCGGGCAGCGGTGATCCGTGGCCAGTGGTCTGCGTCATGGTCACAGAGTCCAGGATGTGCAGCCTTCCGTGCCATGGCGCCGCTTCCAGGAGGAAGCCGGTCGTCCAGGGCGTGTCGTCGCTGACCAGGGAGGCGGCCAGGCTTCCCCGGCCGCGGGCGAGCAGCTCGGCGGCGTGGGCGGTGTCGCGGTAGGCCAGCACGGAGACGACGGGTCCGAACGGCTCCACCTCGTGCGGCGCGACGGCGTCGGCGTCCGCCGAGATGAGGATGGCTGCCGTACCGCCCGCACGATCCTGGGTGCCAACGGCATCTCCCTGGAGTATCCGGTCATCCGGCACGCCAACAACCTGGAGTCGATCCTGACCTACGAGGGCACCGTGGAAATGCACACGCTGATCATCGGCCAGGCGCTGACTGGCCAACCGGCGTTCCGCTGACACCACGAGCAGCAGCGACTCCCTCAAGGTCTGAGAGGGCGTCGGCACAGCGCACCCACCCCGGATCGTGTACGCGTGGGTCTCGTCCCTGAGGAACCGGATGAGTTCGAGTGTCTCGTTCAGCCGGTCGGCCGCCGGTGAGTCGCCGAGGGCGGCGATGCCCTCTCGGAGGTCGGCCTCGCCCCGTTCGAGGAACGGGTTCGCGGTGACCGTGGCCTCATACCAGGAATCGTCGACGACGTAGGCGTGTCGGTGGGTTCCGGGATCCCGCTCGGTGCGGATGAGGCGGATGCGGACCAGATAGCGGACGGCGCCCGAGACTCCGCCCATGCTGGCGTGCAACTTCTCCGCGAGTTCGACCGCGGTCATGCGCCCGGTCTCGCTGACCAGAAGGGTCGCGAACACCCGGGCGGCGAGACGTGGAAAGCCGGCATCAGCGAGAGTGGAGGCGGACCGCTCGACGAAGCCGCCGATCTCATCGGTCTCGTCGTTGCGGGCGGAGGAGAGAGATGAACCAGCGAGCCAAGGATCGGACGTTGTGGCAACGGCTGGCCGACCTGCAGTGGTCGAAGTACGCTTGGCTTCCTGCTCCGACGAGCAGCTACACCGTGACCCGCGACCTGCGGATCCCGATGAGGGACGGCGTCGAGTTGCTCGCCGACCTCTACGAACCGAAGGGGCCGGTGTCGGGAACGATTCTCATCACCTCGCCGTACGGCTACAACGTGATCGGCACGGCGATGACGGGCGGAGTGTTCGCCTGCCGTGGTCATCGGGTCGTGCTGGTCCGGTGCCGGGGGACGTTCGGATCGGGGGGAACCTTCGAACCGTTCAGGCGGGAGGTCGACGATGCGGCCGACATCGTCGCTTGGATGCGCGAGCAGCCGTGGTTCGATGGGCGCTTTGCCACGCACGGCTATTCATATCTCGGCTTCACCCAGTGGGCGATGCTGATGGATCCGCCTCCAGAGCTGGTGACCGCGGTCATTGCGTGCGCGCCGCACGACTTGGGCGCATTCGTCTACACCGGCGGGGCGTTTCTGCTCAGCACGATGTTCGAGTGGTCGTTCGTCACGACCAAGCAGGAGAAACCCATCCTGCCGCGCATCCTTGCGGTTCTCTCTTCCCGGGGCCGCGTTCGAAAGGCCCTGGCGGCCCTGCCGTTGACCGGCGCCGCCGAGAAACTGATGGACGGGAAGGCGTCCTGGTATCACGAATGGGTCAGCCGACGGGACCTGGGCGACGCATGGTGGAAGAGCGCCGATCTGACCGACGCGCTGGAACGGGTGCACGTCCCCGTGTTGCTGCAGGGCGGCTGGCAGGACGGCTTCCTCCGCCCGACCCTGGCCGGATACGCGCGGCTGGCCGATCGCGGCGTCGACGCCGGACTCACCGTCGGCCCATGGACGCATGCCCAGGGCGGCGCCGTAGGCGCCGGTGTCCTGCTTCCCGAAGCCCTCGCCTGGTTCGACGAGCATCTGGCCGGATCAGGCGACCGGTGCCGCGCCATGCCGGTCAGGGTGTTCGTCAGCGGCCCCGACGCGGGGTGGCGCGACCTTGCGACCTGGCCGCCGACGACGGATGAGCAGGTCCTTCATCCCCGCTCCGGCAAGACCTTGGCCGCACTACCGGCCCACCCGGGCGAAGTCGGCGAGTTCACCTATGACCCGGCGAATCCGACCCCCACGTGCGGCGGCGCCTTCGTCACACAGCTTTCCCCGGGAATGACCGCCGGCTACACCGATGACAGCGCGCTCGCCTCGCGTTCCGACGTGCTGGCATTCACGTCAGACCCGTTGACCACACGGCTTGAGGTCATCGGCAGCCCCGTTGTGGAGGTAGGGCACAGCTCCGACAACCCCTTCGCCGACCTGTTCGTCCGCCTTTCGGAAGTCGATGCCAACGGCCGCTCACGCAACATCAGCGACGGATTCGTCCGGCTCGACCCTGTGCAACCCCCGGGCGTGGTTCGGTTGGAGCTCGACGCCGTCGCCCACTGCTTCGCGCCAGGTAACCGGATCCGGCTGATCATCGCCGGCGGATTGCATCCCCGCTGGGAACGCAACCTGGGAACCGGCGACGACCCAGCCACCTCAACCAGGATGCGACCGTCACGCCGGACAATCGACCTGTCGACCACGCGGGTCATCGTTCCGGTCACCCACCCACCACATGAGGCAGGGTGAAGCAAGTCAGCAGAGTTGTCGTCAGGTGCGCGAGGGCAAGCCAGACCACGTAGGCACGGCTCGCCGTGGGACGGGAGACATGGGCGACGGCGATTCGGATCGCCGTCACCCGGGCGTCGGGATGCTACGCGGGCGGCTGGAGGACGGTGACCACGTGGGTGGTGCGCGCTGACTCGCTGGTCGAGTTGCCGAACAAGTGGATGGTGTACGTGTGTTCGCCGGCCGTGGTCGGCGTATCGGCGAAGCTGAACGACCCGTCGGCGGCGGCGATCAACTTCACCAGGTGCTTCGAGGTGGCGGTGCCATCCGGGCTGACGACCTTGCGCGAGACGGTGATGATCGTCTGCGGGAAGGTGATGCCGTCGGCGCCGAAGGTTCCGCTGAATTCGAGTCGCTCGCCGACGTTGCCCGTCGCCGGTCCGGTCACGGTGAGCGTCGGCTCGTACAAGGCCACCGTGACGGTCACCGAGGAGCCGCTGCCCCAGAACCATGAGTTGCCCGGCCAGTACACCTGATACTTGAACGCCCCGATGGACGGCGGGGCGTCGGTGAATTGGTAGGTCCCGTCCGCCGCCGTGGTGATCTCCTGGAAGGGCCTGGAGGTGCCGTCGGGGAGCCAGCGGTACAGTTCGAGCGTCTGTACGCCGGGTGGCAGTCCGCTGCTCAGCGTGAGTCGTCCGCTGAGGGTCGACTGCTTGAGCGCGGTCACCTTGGAGGGAGCCGTCAAGGTCAGCGTGGAGGAGTGGTAGGGCGAGGGCGGCAACCGCCACAGGTGCATCCGTCCGGTGCCGGGCTCTTTCAAAACCGCGAAGGTGAGTGTGCCGTAGAACTCGATGCTGCCCGCCACCACCGCCTTCCCCTGGTGGGCGGCTGTGTAGATGACCTCCGCGGTGGTCGCGTCGTACACCACGAGCTCCGCCGCGTCGCCCGCGGAGGAGTTCCAGCCGCCCACGACGTAGGCGCCGTTCGGGCTGGCCGCGACAGCGGTGGGGAGGCCGTGCTCGCCGAATCCGCTGCTGTCGTAGGCGCGGCCCTGAGTCAGGGCTGTCGTGTCCCAGGCGTCGAACTGGCGGGTGTCGTCCAACGCCGACAGCGCCGCCGACCCGTACTCGGCGAGTGCGAGATCCCGCAGGGCCGGCAGCCCGTTCGCGTCTCCGCGGATCTCGCCGCGCGAAGTGGCAGGCGTGGTGCTGATGTCGTACACCTTGACTGTGGCGGGGCTGACTCCCGGCTCCCCGGCCACCAGCGTGTTCCCGGCGACGGCGACGAGCGGAGCCTGGGTCGTGGCCGGCCCGACCCGGACGGGGGTGGGTGTCGCCGCTGCCGGAATGAGGCCGAGAACGCCTCCCTCTCCCGCTTCGCCGCAACCGAATCCGATCCACAGCCGGTTGTACGACTGCGCCAGGCTCGACGGGCACGGGTACGCGGTGAGGTCGATGCGCTTGGTGATGGCGAGCGTGGTGGTGTCGATCTCGATCACTTCATGCGAATCGCGCAGCGCCGCGTACACCTTCCTGCCAGTCTCCGGCGAGGCCAGGGCGACAGCACCGGACAGGCCGGAGATCGTGTTGATGACCTTGCCGTCGATGGACGCGACCACGATCTGGTCGCCGGCGGCGACGAAGACCTTGCTGCCGCGCGCCACCACGTCTCCGCCCTTCCCGGCGACGCCGAGGTCGGTGACGGTCGCGGCGGCCGCAGCGGTCGCGGCGATGGGCGCCTGAGTGACGAGCAGGGCCGCCATCAGGAGCAGGGATCCGGCCACGGCGACTAATCGGCGGGATAGAGGGGCACGGCCAGAGGTTGATGGGCGCACATGCACTCCGTTCTGGATGAGAAGGGGAGAAGCGAGGACCCCGACATGACTGGAGGACTCGCTTCCGCTGATGATCTCCGTCAATCGAACGTATATTCGCATAGTGTGGCATTGCCGTCCAGGGCACCTTCGGTGTCGTGATTCGAAGGGCGGACCCGTCCCTCGGCCATCACCTAAGTCATGACCCACCCGCCGGCGGCGAAGCGAATACGACGACGCCGTGCACCACGAGCGGGAGGTGACCGCCTGGAAGCGGCCTGACAGACCTTCGAGCAGCTGACCAGCTACGTATTTCGCTTGACTATGTAGCGGAAAGAATCACTGGCCGCGTCCCGAATGCTTTCTCCCCAGATCCGTGTGAGCGTCGCCGCCTTCCAAAGCTGCGACGTTAAGCTTTCTGGTCAGCGGGGCGTCCGCGTCAGCCATCGCTCAGGGGCCGGTCTGACGGGCGAAACGCGGGTCGGAGGGATCGGCTGCGTCGCGGCGAGAAATTTCTCCGGGGCCGTGTCGATCCGCGGGCCGCTCGTTCGACATGTGGGTGCGAGGGCCGAGAGGCGGCCCCGCCGGATGAGGAGAACGCGATGTCGAAGTACATGCTGATCATGCGGGGCACCGATGAGTCGAACGCTGCCATGATGGCCTCGATCGAGGAGGGGATTGCCAGGACCCGCCTCTTCATCGAGGAGATGATGAAGGCCGGCGTTCTCCTCGGGGCCGAAGGGCTGGACGATCCGGGCAAGGGCGTCGTGGTCGACTTCAGCGGCGAGGCCCCGGTGGTCACGGACGGGCCGTACGGCGAGACCAAGGAACTGTTCGGGGGCTTCTTCCTGCTCGACGTCGCCTCGAAGCAGGAGGCGGTCGAGTGGGCCAAGCGGGTCCCGGCGGCCCCCGGGTCCAAGATCGAGATCCGGCGGGTGCCCGGGGAGGACGAGGTCCCGCAGGACAGCACCGTCCAGCGCTGATGGGTATGGCCGACGTCGAGGCCGTCTGGCGGATCGAGTCGGCGCGGATCGTCGCCGCGCTGACCCGGTTCACCGGCGATTTCGGGCTGGCCGAGGATGCCGCCCAGGAGGCGGTGGCCGAGGCGCTGGTGTCGTGGCCGCTTGCCTCTCCGGCCAATCCGGCCGGCTGGCTGATGGCCACGGCCCGCCGGCGGGCGATCGACGCGATCCGCCGCCGGACCGCCCTCCAGGACAGATACGCCCTGCTGGCGGCCGACCCGGCGGTCGACGAAGACATCGACCCCGACAGGATCGACGACGACGTCCTGGCGCTGATGTTCGTGAGCTGCCACCCGGTGCTCTCTCCGGAGGCCCGGGTGGCGCTGACCCTGCGCGTGGTCGGCGGCCTGTCCAGCGAGGAGATCGCCCGCGCGTTCCTCGTACCCGTGCCGACCGTCCAGGCCCGCATCACCCGGGCCAAGAAGACGATCGCGGCGGCCGGGGTGCCGTTCGAGCTGCCGCCGGCCGGTGAGCGCCGGGAACGGCTGGGCGGCGTGCTCAGCGTCGTCTACGTGATCTTCACCGAGGGGTCGACGGCCACCTCAGGCGACCGGCTGCTGCGCCCCGACGTCGCGTACGAGGCGATCCGGCTGGCCCGAACGCTGGCCGCGCTGCAGCCGGACGAGCCGGAGGTGCACGGCCTGCTCGCGCTGTGCGAGCTGACGGCCGCGCGCTTCCCGGCCCGGACCGGCCCGGACGGTTCGCCGGTCCTGCTCGAGGACCAGGACCGGCGGCGGTGGGACTTCTCGGCGATCCGCCGTGGGCTGGCCGCGCTGGCCAAGGCATCGACTCGCGGCCTCGGCCCCTACGGCCTGCAGGCCGCGATCGCGGCCACCCACGCGTCGGCGCCGTCGGTGGAGGCGACCGACTGGGACCGGATCGTGGTGCTCTACGAGGCGCTCGGCCGGGTCGCGCCCTCGCCGGTGGTCGAGCTCAACCGGGCCGTCGCCGTGGCCATGGCCTCGGGTCCGGCGCAGGCCCTGGCCATCGTGGACGAGCTGATCGCCTCGGACCGGCTCCCCGGTTCGCATCTGCTTCCTACCGTACGCGGGGAGCTGCTGGCCCGCCTCGGCCGGCGACCGGAGGCGCGCGCCGAGCTGGAGCTGGCGGCCCGGCTGTGCGCCAACCAGCGCGAACGCTCAGTGCTGCTGCGCAAGGCGGCCGCGCTGGGCTGACTTCTCCGGCTCGGCCGGCCGGGATGCGGTGTCGGCGAAATCGGTCGCGAACGTGCCAGGTTTGACGAAGGCCTCACTGAACATGCGTCGACCAGGTCATTCAGGTCGCGCCGCTGTTTCACATGGCCAGAGCCGATGGACGCTGCCGGACGACTTCACCGGCCTGGTCGACCGGGACCTTGTTGACCAGATGCCGGGCGGTGGTGTTGTTGTCCGGGCTGCGTGCTCTTCGTTGAGGGCCTTCGTTCTCCTGCCGGAGAGCTGCACCATTGCTCTGTCCCAGAGCGATTCGCCGAGTTGCGACTCGGCGCTCTCACGGTCGCCGACCACCAGCGGGAAGCGGGAGGAAGGTACGGCGAGGGCCGGGTTTTGTCGATCAAGGTCGCCGTCCGGGTGGGAGGCGCCGATAATGGCGTGTGCCCTTCACCGTGAGCCATGTTGCAGCGATCTTGCCGGTGCGGCGATGGTTGCCGTCGTCGGCGCTGGCCATCGGGGCCGTGATTCCCGACGCGCCGTACTATCTGCCGCTACCGTTCTCGTCGGCGAGCACGCACGCGTGGTGGGGGCCGCTTGTCCTGGGCCTGCCGGCAGGTGTGGTGCTGCTGGTGGTGTTCCACCAGGTGCTGCGGGCGCCGCTGACCGCGTTGGCTCCTGCCGGGCTGCGTGTCCGGCTGCCGGAGCCGGCGCGGCCGACGCCTGCGGCGGTGGTGGCCGCGCTGCTCGCCGGGATGGCCACGCATCTGCTCTGGGACGCCTTCACGCAGGTCGGCGGGTTCGCGGTGGCGCACTGGCAGGCATTGCGGCAGCCGGTCATCGGCGCGCACCGGGTGTTCAACATGCTGATGTACGTCAGCTCGGCAGGCGGCCTGGTGATCCTGGCCGGATGGCTCGTGCTGTGGTATCGGCGCGCGCCGGTCCAGCCTGGGCGGGGCCCGGGGGTGGTGCTGGGCCGGGCGCGCGGCGTGGTGCTGGCCGCGGCCGCGCTGGCCATGGCAGCGGGCGCCGCTTGCGGAGCGGCCTCGGATCGTGCCGCGGTGAGCGACTACGACCTGGTACGAAGCATGATCTTGGGCGGGGTCGACGGAGCGGCGTTGATACTTGCCTGCTACGTGCTCGCCTGGCACGGCTGGACGGCATTGCGGGGCCGGGGCTCGTCGCGTGAGGCGGCGGCCGACCAGCCCGGCAGCGGCCGGTGAGGCCGGCGACCGGCTGGGCACGAGTGGGCGTTTGCCGGCCGCTTCACCGGTGAGCCAGGGGATAGGTCGCGGCTCCGCCGAGCGACGAGTGGAACGGGATGGCACGCCTCACAGGTGAAGGGGGTGGCCGACTTCCTGGTGAGGAGCTTCCACGATGCGCAGACAGTTGGGCCGGGCCGTAAGCGCGCTGGCCTTTTCGGTACTTGCCCTGGCGTGCACCGGCGGCATCGCCCAGGCCGACGTGACAGAACCGGCGGACCCCGGGACCGTCATCGTCTCCGATCCTGGCCCCGGGGACGGGAAAGGGCCCAAGGTGACCGCCATCCCCGACACCGGGTCGGGAGTGGTCGTCATCTCGAACGGGGACGAGCCGACCACCGGTCCTAAGTGACCACTGCTCAGGCGAAATCAGTTGGCGGGCTCGCCGAACCAGCGGGAGAGGTGGTCGTCCAGGTCCTGCTGATCGTCGCCGATCCAGGCGACGTGGCCGTCGGGGCGTAGCAGGACGCACGGAACATCCAGTACCGCAGTGGGATCCGCGAGGTGATCGACCCGGTCTGACCAGCCGCCGACGGTCAGGCGTTCGGTGCGGTCCAGCAGCAGGCCGCGGCCGCGATGCAGCAGACCGTAGAGGTGGCCCTGTTTCACGTCGATGTCGCGCAGGCGGCGGCCGAGCAGGTCGGGGCCCTCGCCGAAGTCGTAGCGGATGCCGATCGCGGTGATCTTCTCGATCAGATAGCGGTTCACCGCGTCGAAGTCCATCAGTTCGGTGAGCAGCCTGCGCACGGCCTGCGGGCCCGGTTCGGTGGAGTGCAGTTCCATCTGGGCGCGAGTGTTGTCCAGCACGTCCTCGGCGACCGGATGACGTTCGGCCTGGTAGGTGTCCAGCAGTGATTCCGGGGCCCAGCCGCGGATCTGTGCGGCCAGTTTCCAGCCGAGGTTGAATGCGTCCTGAACGCCCAGGTTGAGGCCCTGTCCGCCGGTGGGTGGATGGATGTGTGCCGCATCGCCGGCCAGCAGCACCCGCCCGACCCGATAACGTTCGGCCAGCCGGGTGGCATCCCCGAAGCGGGACAACCAGCGCGGGGAGTGCACGCCGAAATCGGTTCCGGCGATGGTGCGCAACTGTTGTTTGAAATCCTCGAGGGTAGGCGGTTCCGCGCGGTCGCTGACTCCCGCGGCGGGGACCAGGACGCTATAGACCCCTTCGCCGAAGGGCCGGAGCCAGAATCGCTGATGGGTCCCGCTGATCTCGGTCACCTTGGCGGCGATCTCCTCCTGCGGTACACCCACTTTCATCTCGCCCATGAGCGTGTCGGTCCGTGAGGGCTCGCCGGGGAAGCCGACGCCGAGCAGTTTACGCACCGTACTGCGCGCGCCGTCACAGCCGACGAGATAGCGCGAACGCAGCTGTTCCCCGTCGGCCAGCTCGACGGTCACGCCTTCGTCGTCCTGCTCGAAACCGGCCACCGCGCAACCGCGCCGGACCTGCGCACCCAGTTCGGTCGCATGTTCTTCGAGCAGATGTTCGATGACCGGCTGCGGGATGCCCAGCAGATAGGCGTACGCGGAATCCAGGCCCTTGGGCGCGGGTTTGGGGATGGCGGCGAAGAAACCGCCGGCCGGACGCTGTCTTCCATGCTGGAGGATGCGATCCAGCAGTCCGCGCATCGCCATCAGCTCGAGACTGCGAATATGCAGACCGACTATGCGGACGAACGACACGGGCTCGGTTTCCTTCTCCAGAACGAGTACCCGCACATCGTGCAGCCGCAGTTCGGCGGCCAGCATCGCACCGGTCGGCCCGCACCCGGCAATGATCACATCGAAGATGAGGGGCGCGCGATCGGCGCCGGAGGCCGGCGACCCGAGAACTCCGGGGACGTCGCCCACCGTGGAGTCGCGCTCGCCCCTGTCGTTCGACGGCGGCTCGGGGGTGACCTGCTGAGAGTGCATAGGTGTTGCCTTTCGGGAGTGCCTTGTTGGCGAGGCGCTCCCGGCGACACCTACGTCAATCGCCCGACCATGACGGCAAGGGGGAGCACCCACATCGATACAGCGTTCATGGGTCTCACCTCCTCGGGCGGTGTCACGATCAACTGCAAGCTACAAGCCTGAGCATCATCCCGTCCAATCCTTTTCCAGCCACGTGATCACGACTCCGAACGGGCCCGTGCGGTTGCCGGGCGAGTCCGGCGTGGCGGCCCGGCCCCCGCCCCCGGACATGAAGTCGATCACCGCGTGTGCCATCTGAGCTGGGCAAATAAATCGCTATACATAGCCGAACACGGATTGTATCTTTGCCATTACTCTAAGCTACAGCGGGACGAAGGACACCAGGAGATGTCATGCGACCACGCCTCCGGGACGACGTCCGTTACGTGCGTTGCGACGAGGGCGCGTATGTTCACGCGGACCACGGCGCGTGCACTCTGAAAGGCGCGCAGGCTCACGACTGGCTCGACAGGCTCGCTCCTTACCTGACCGGCGAGCATACCCTGGCCGAGCTGACCGCGGACCTTCCTCCGGACCGCCGCCGGATGGTCGCCGACCTCGTCCAGACCCTGGCGGGCCAGGGGTTCGTCATCGACGCCTCCGACGAGGAGCCACACGGGCTGGGCGAACGCGAACGACAGATCTACGCCGCCGAGATCGCCTTCGTCCGTCACCGGCTGAGCTCGGCGGAACGCCGCTTCGAACGGCTGCGCCAGGCCCGCGTCACCCTGGCCGGGCACGGCCCGGTGCTCGCCGCCCTGCTGGAGGCGGGTCTGGTCTCCGGCTGGCGTCAGGTCCGGGTGGTTGCCCCCGCCGAGGAGATCATGCGGCTGGAGGAGACGGCGGCTCGCGCGCGCCGCGACGAGGACCAGCGGGTACGGGTGGACGCGACCACCCCCGACCTTCTGCTGAGCCTGCGGATGGACGTCGACACCGTTGCCGGATCGCTGCCAGGTTCGCGAGTGGACGCGGACACCGCCGGACCGCTGCGGGTGGGCGCTGACGTGGTGCTGCAGGTCGGCACGGAGGTGGCGGAGCTGATCGCGACGGCACGGACATGCCCGGCCGACGTGGCGCTGGGCCAGGTGCTGCTGCGCCCTGCCGAGGCATGGATCGTCGGTCCGGGCCCGGCGGCCTCGGCGCTCTCGTGCTGGCGACGGCTGGCCGGTCTGCCGTTCGGCGACGAGGACGAGGACGAGGACGGTGCGAACCTGCTCACCGGCCCGGTCCCAGTGGTGCTGGCCGCGCAGGTGGCCCTGTCGTGTTTCGCCCACCTCACCGGCCTGGCGCAACCGTCGGAGCGACCGGCGGCGACCCGGGTGGACCTGCGTACGCTGGAAACGCATCGCCACCGGATCGTGCCGTGGACGTTTCCCGTACAGCACGGCGAGGCCGAACTCCGTGCGACGGTCGAGCGACTGCAGGCGTCCGAGCCGATCACGCCGGAAGCCCTGCTCGAACGCGCGAAGCCACACGTGGACCCCCGCACGGGGTTGCTGGGCACGTTGGATGAGGAGGATCTGGTCCAGGTCCCGGTGTCGGTGTGCCGGGCGGTGATCTCCAACCCGCACCGGGTTTCACCCGGCTGGGTTCCCCCGCCGCAGGTCGTCGGCTGGGGACGCGACCGGCGAACCGCGCGGCTGCGTGCACTGCTGGCCGCCTGCGCGACCTACGGCACCCTGGCCGCCGAAGCCACCGGAGCCACCACGTTCTGGGGCCTCGAACCACTCACCGGCCGCACACGCCGCCTGCCCCTGACCTCCCACCTCACCGAAGGGCCCCGCAGACCGGGCGCCGGACCGTCATGGGCAGCCACCCCGGCCGAAGGACATCGCAGGCCACCGGTAGGGGCTGGAGCAGGGCTGTCATGGGCGGCCGCACTGGCGGCGGGGCTGCGCTCACACGCCGAGGCGCTGCTACGCGCCCACATCACATCCGACGCCGACGCCGACGCCGACACCGGTCGCGAATCCGGTCCGGCCGCCGGGCCCGAAGCCGACCCCGCAACCGACGCTGAGGCAGCTCACCTGCTGCACCTGCTGCGCACGGCAGGGGAGCGGCCGGAGATTCGCGACTTCACCAGCGTTCTCCGGCTCCCCGCCTACGCCGTGGCCTGCGGTTCGGCCGTTTCGGTGGCCTGCGCGACCACCCCGGTCCAAGCGCTGCGGGACGCGCTGGAGCGCGCGCTGCTGGCCTGGCAGGCGCGGACCGCGCGCCAGCCGGCCTACGCCGATCCCGCCCCGCCGTGGTGGGTGGAGGAGGAAGAGCCGGAGTGGAAGGTCCTGGCCGAGGCGCTGCGGGAGGCCGGGTACGTGCCGGTGGTGACGCCGCTGCACCATGACCCGGCCGCGGCCGAACTGCTCCCGTACGTGGTCCGGGTGGTGTTGTGCGATGACTGATGTCCTGGCCCGCCCACCGGCGGCCGACGAACTGCGCCCCACCCCGCCGCGGGTGGCGCTGCTGGGGTCCGGACGCCTGCGCGAGGCCGTGGCGTCGGCGTTGCCGCAGGCGCCCGTCCGCGGTCCGCTGACCGGCCCGCCCGGCGACCTCGACGCGCCGGACGTACTGGTGACGGCCCGCGACGCCGCTGACACGCGCGACTTCGGGCACCTTCTCCGGCAGGCCGCTGCGGCCCGGATCCCCTGGCTGCCGGTGCGCGTGGACACCGGCTGGGTGCTGATCGGCCCGTCGGCCCGGCCCCAGCTGCCCGGGTGCCCGCTCTGCGCCGAGCGAAGGCGTACCGGCAACCGGAAGGACGCGATCGCGCGGCGCGCGCTGCGGGAGCGGTACGGACAGGAACCGGTCACCCGCCCCTGCTCCTTGCTGACCCCGCTGCTGGCCGCCACCGTCGGGACGCTGGTGGCAGCCGAGGCCGGGCTGCTGCACCGCGCCCCGGACGCCGCGCGCACCCATCGGGCGCTGCTGCGGATCTCGGTCGAGACCGGCCTGCTCACCCGGCATCCGCTGCTGCCCGACCCCCTCTGCCCCCATTGCGCCCACGTTCGCGCCGACCACCCCCGCGCCCTGGTGCTCGGGCCGTCGCCGAAGCCCGATCCGGACGTCTTCCGCGTACGGAACCTGACCGGGCTCCAGACGGACCTGCAACGCCTGTACGTGGACGCCGAGACCGGCCTGATCCAATCCCTGGCGACGGCTACGGCGGGAGGCACCGCCACTGCGATCGCCCACCTGCGCCCGGGCATCTCGCGGCACGACAGCCACCACGGCTACGGCCGCTCCCGCGACTTCGCCTCGGCCGGACTCACCGCCCTGGCAGAAGCCTTGGAACGCCACTCGGGCCTGCGCCCCCGCGGCCGTCGCACCACCGTCCGCGCCCCGTACACCGAAGTGGCCGACCGCGCCCTGGACCCGCGTACGCTGGGCCTGTACCCGGACACCTGGTACGACCAGCCGAACTTCCCCTTCGCCCGCTTCGACCCGAAACGACCGGCATCCTGGGTGTGGGGCTACTCCTTCGCCCGCGCCGAGCCGCTGCTCGTCCCGGAGAGCTTCGCCTACTACGGCCCGCGTCCCGAGGGCGACCCCGGATTCGCCTACGAGTGCTCCAACGGGTGCGCGATCGGCGGCTGCCTGACCGAGGCGATCTTCCACGGCCTGCTGGAGGTCGCCGAACGGGACGCGTTCCTGACCACCTGGTACGCCCGCCTGCCCGCCCCCCGCGTCGACCTGGACTCGGCCGCGAACCGCGAGATCCCGATGACCGCCGCGCGCATCCGGTACGACCTCGGCTACCAGGTGATGGCCTTCGACACCACCCTGGAGCAGGGACTGCCCGCGTTCTGGGCGATGGCTGTGGAACGTTCCAAAGATTCGGGCCGTCCGTACGCGGTGTGCGCGGCGGCCGCCCACCCCGACCCCGAACGCGCCCTGGCCTCCGCCCTGGCCGAACTCGGGCCCGGCATCGAGGGCCTGACGCGCCGCTACGACGCCGCCCGGGCCGAGCGCCTGCTGGCCGAGCCGGGGCGGGTACGGGAGATGGACGACCACGGCCTGCTCCACGGGCATCCCGACGCGTTCCGGCGACTGGCGTTCCTGCCGGTCGAAGAGCCGCCGCGGCCGATCACCGCGAAGAGGTGGCCCGCCTGCGACGACCTGGCCGACGACCTGGCCGAACTGGTCGGTCGCTACCTGGCGACGGGGCTCGATGTGATCGCCGTCGACACCACCGGCCCCGAGGTACGCGCGGGCGGCTTCGCCTGCGCGAAAGTACTCGTGCCCGGCACCGCCTCGATGACCTTCGGCCATCGGTTCCGCCGTACCCACGATCTGCCGCGCCTGCTGCGGATGCCGCGCCTCCTCGGCCACCGGGAGCGCGACCTGCATCCCGGCGAGCTCAACCCCGACCCCCACCCTTTCCCATGAGGAGCGCCATGGACACGACGGGTACGGCGATCCGCGCCTATCTGCAGGCCCTGCGCGACTCCGAGGCGGGGCCGGTCGCGCGGGGTGCCGCTCCGGACCGGTGCAACCGGTACTTCGGGGGCACCCGGCTCACCCCGCCTCCCGGTCCGGCCGGGGCACTGCTGCGTGACCTGCTCGGCCTGGTCCGGGCCGACTGGGTACATCCGGCCGACGAGCGGGGGCGGCCGGTCGGGGAGGCGCCGTGGCTCATGGTGGGCCGTCCCGCGCCGTCCGGCGGAGGCCTGTACCCGATCGAGGCCTATCTCGCGGCCGGCGGGCCCGATCTGCCTGCCGGGCTGTTCCGCTACGACCCCGTCCATCACGTACTGGAGACGCTGCGGTCCGGCGACCACCGCCCGGCGCTCACGGCTCTGCTCTCGGCTCCTCCGCCCCAGCCGCCGGACCTGGTCCTCGTGCTGTCGGCCGTCTTCTGGCGCAACGGTGTCAAGTACGGTGACTTCGCCTACCGCCTGCAGTGCCAGGAGATCGGCGTCCTCGCCGCGCAGGCCATGGCGGTGGCCGAAAGGCTGGACCTTTCCGCCTCGCTCCACCTGCGGTTCGACGACCCCGCGGCCGACCGGCTGCTCGGCCTGGACAGCGCCGCAGAAAGCGTGCTCGCACTGCTCACAGTGCGACAGCACGCTACCGAGCCGCCGTCCGGCAACCCTGCTCCGCGGCAGTCCGTCGCCCCGCCTCCGCCCGACGGCCTCGCCGTGAGGCGGCACGCCTCCACGTCCTCGCCCGACAGCCTCGTCATCACGCCCGCGGTCAGATCCACGGAGTCGCAGCCGGTCACCGGCCTGCTGCCGCACTTGGCCGCCCTGCACGCCGCCACCCGCGCCGCCGCCCCGGCACCCGAGGCTCGGCCCGAAAGCCCCGAGCCGGCACCGGCTGCCACGCCGACGCCGACGCCCGCACCCATGCCGACGCCAACGCCAACTTCTGCACCCATGCCGAAGCCAACGCCGACGTCCGCACTCATGCCCACGGTGAGCCAGGTGTTCTCCTTGCCTGCGGCCGCTGCCCCGCGGCTCGCCGACGGCATCCCCCGCCGGGCATCGCCGCGGACCGGGTACCGGCCCGAGGCGATCAACCTTCGGGAGCTCGCCCAGATCCTCGCCGTCACCTCCACCGACTGCCCCGGTGACCTGGGCGACCACCCCATGGTCACGCTCCACCTGATCGCCCTGCGCGTGGCAGGGCTGCCGGCGGGGGCCTATCGCTACGACGCCGGACGGCGCGAACTGGCAAGGGTGGCCGGCGAGCCCGTCCCCCTCGGACCGCTGGCACCCAACACCCGTGTCGCCCTGCGCAGTGCCGCGGCGGCACTCGTACCGGTGGGCGATCCGATGGCAGGCGTCCGGTGGTTCGGCGACCGCTGGTACCGCATCCAGCAGGCCGGTACGGGCCTGGCCGTGCACCGGGCCACGCTGGCCGCCGCCGCCCTCGGCATCTCCGCACGCATCCACTCCGACGGCACCATCGCCGCCACCTCGGCGGCACTCGGCCTGACGGGCAGCGACAGGCAGGCGCTGAGCTTCCTGCTGCTCGGCAGGCCCCCCATGGGCCCGTCGCTCATCCGGCCTCTCCCCGCTGCGGCGGTGGACGGGGCTGGTTCGGGCGGCGGAATCGCACCTGCGCGACGCGTGGGTGCAGACCGTTCCCCAACCGATGGGAGACATCATGTCCGGAAAGCTCAACCTCGACCTTGAGGGCCTCGCGGTGGACAGCATTGAGGTGCTGCCCGCCGACGCCATCGAGTTCCTCACCACCGGCCACGGCATGACCGAGACCGGGGCGTCGATCGCCTGCTTCCACTGTTCCTGCGGTGGCAACTGCAGCGGCGTGGCCCTGCCGCTCGACGAGGACTGACCGCAGCCGACTCCTGAGGTGTGCCCGGGCACTGGGTCCGGGCACACCGCCCCTTCCCGAAAGGTGAATCGCATGCCCGGAAGCGCTGAGGACGGCTGCCACGTCTCGCCCGTGTTCGGGGTGCGGGTGGCGGGGATGCCGGTCGGCGACCTCGAGGCGCTGCGCTTCGTACGTACGTGGTCGGTCATTGACGAACTGCTGGACACGTCGGCCGCGGTGGCGCGAGAGGGCGAGGCGTTGTCCGAGGCGTTGCACGACGTCATCGGCGCGAACGCCGGGTCCGACCTCAAACCGCTGCTGGTGGCGCTGCGCCGGGCGTTGTTCCGCGGACGCCGTCCACAGCCGCGAACGCGGTCGCCGGAAGTCCTGAACGCGCTGCCGGACGACCTCGCCCAGCGGATCACGGCCTGGCTGCGCGAGCTGGAACGGCGAGATGTCCTGCTGGCCGGGTTGCCCGGCGTGCTGGCGGGGGAGCGGCACGAGAAGACGGAGCGGCTGCGCGAGATCGTCTCCGCTGACGCCTTCCGCCACGGCCTGGCCCAGAGCAGCCCGGTGTTGTCGGCCGAACTGGACAAGTGGCTGGCCGGACAGGCACAGGTCGTGCCCGGGCGGCAGACGTTGCTGCGGCTGGCGCGGTATGTCGCCCGTGCGGCGGCCAAGACCAGCCCGTACGCCACGTTCACGGCGGCGGGGTTCGGCCGGTGGACGGAGGGCGGGCCGACGGTGGAGCCCGCCCCGCTTCTGGTGCGGCGGAGCGTGGCCGAGCTGCACCCGTTCGTGGCCGAACGGATCTGGCGTGCGCTCGCCGACCGGCCCGAGTTGCGCGACCGGGTACGGATCCGGGTCAACCCCTCGGCCACGGAGGACGAGGGCCGCATCTGGTTCCTCGGCACCGGTCCCGGTGAGCCGATCAGCAGCGTGCCCGCCACGAACGCCGTACGCGCTGTCCTGGAGACCGTCCGCGCCGACCCGCGGCCGACCCACCGCAGCGACGACGCGAGACGCGCGGTGGCGGTGCTGATGGAGGCGGGGCTGCTGGAGCGGCGGCGACCCTATGCGGACCAGTCCCGCGATCCCCTCGGCGAGCTGACCCGCTGGCTGCCGTCCGGCCACCCGGCCGCCGAGGCGCTGCGGCGGCTCGACGAGGCCGTGGCCACCTACCCCGCTCTGACCCGTCCGGCCGAACGCGTTCAGCGTGCCGGTGAGATCGGCGAGCAGGTGCGGAGCCTGTGCGCGCAGGAGGTGGGGGGCATCCACAGCCTGGAGACGGCGCTGCTGAGCGGTGTCGTGACCCGGTGCGGCAGGCAGCGGTGGCAGCCGGTCTTCGACGACCTGGGCGCGGTACGCGAGCTGCTCGGACTCCTGGACGCCGACCTCCCGGTCAAGCTGGCGGTCTCCGCCTTCTTCCTGCGCCGTCACGGCCCGTCCGCTTCGGTGCCGTTCCTGAGGTTCTACCGGCAGGTCCACCAGGAGGCCGAGCTGGGCGCGCTGCTGCGCCCCCTGCCGGATCCCGCCCCGTCCCCCCTCACCGGCCTGCGCCGCCAGACCTGGCAGACGCTGCGGGCCGCGGGCGCGGACGCGGCGGGCGTGATCAGGATCGATCCGGATCTCGTACGCAAGCTCGCCGCCGGCTGGCCCCCCTACGTCCGCCCGCCCCGCTCCATCGGCTGCTACGGCCAGGCGATCACCACGCCGGAGGGGCCGGGACTGGTCGTCAACACCATCGCCTGCGGGTACGGCCGCGGCCTGGGCCGCCTGCACCGCCTGCTGACGCGGGTCACCGACGAGGTGCCCGACCTCGGCCGCCACCGCGTGGCCGAGAACCTGGGCGCGTTCGGTACGAGCCTCAACCTGCGACCATCCGCCGGGCGGGCCATCGACTACCCCTTCACCACGGGCGACGACCCGGGCGCTCTCACACTGACGGAACTGCGGGTCGGGTACGAGGCGGAGCGCGAGTTGCTCGTGCTCCGCGACGCCGACGGCGAACGCGTGCGTCCGATGCATCTGGGGCTGCTCAACCCCTTGCTGCTGCCTCCGGCGTACTCGTTCCTGGTACGGGTCTTCGGGGAGCCGCCCGTGGCCCTGGTGCCCGGCCGGCTACTGGGCGGCGCGCCGAGGGGGCATTCGCCCCGGCTGAACGTCGGGCGGGTCACGCTGGCCCGAGCCCGCTGGCGCCTGCCCGCCGGGGAGGTGCCCACCCCGGGGAAAGGTGAGAGCGAGGCGGACTACGTGCTGCGGTTCGCTCGCTGGCTGGCCGAACGTGGCATCCCGCGGCGGTTCTTCGCCCGTGTCCTGTCCGCGGAGAGTTCGTTCACCAAGGCGCGCAAGCCGCTGTACGTGGACGCGGCCAACTGTTTCGTGCTGCTGGACCTGGCCCGCGCCGTCGGCGATCCCGGCGACCTGGTGGTGCTGGAGGAGGCCCTGCCCGACGTGGCGGCCAACCCGTGTTACGGGGACGACGGCATACGCGTCACCGAGTACCTGTTCCAGGTCAACGCCGGGGCGGAGCGCCCATGAGCTGGATCAGCGCCCACCTCTTCCACGCGGGACCCCCCGACACCCTGGTCGAGCGGGTCGTCGCGCCTCTGGTGGCGGAGCTGGACGGGGAACTTGACGGGTTCTTCTTCCTGCACTACTGGGAGGGCGGCCCGCACCTGCGGCTCAGGGTGAAGCCCGTTGACGGGGCCTGCGCCGGGCGGATCCGTGACCTGATCGAAGGCAGGGCCGTCGCCTACTTCGCCGGGCACCCGTCAGTGCGCGGGTTCCGTACCGGCCAATACCAGGAGCTCGCGGCCCGGTACGCCCGCGCCGAGGATCTGACCGGGTACGACGAGCGCCTGCACCCCAACGACGCGGTGGAGTTCATCGCCTACGTGCCCGAGCACCGCGCGTACGGCGAGGACGCGTGCATCGCCGCGGTGGAGGAACACTTCACCGACTCCAGCCGGCTCGCCCTCGGCCTGCTCGCCACCAGGCCCGACCGGGGCAGGCGGGCGGCCGCCGGTCTGGCGGCGCTCACCCTCACCGTGGCGGCCTGCCTGCCCGACGAGCGGGTCCTGGCTTCGCGGCTACGCGCCGGCATCCGCTTTCCGCCGGATGTCGAGCAGGCTTTCCAGCGCGACAGGGACCGCCTGCTGCGGCAGGCCCGACGGCTGTGGGGCATGTCGCGCGAAGCCGAGCCGGCGGGAGGCATGCCCGACGCGGGCGAGCCGACCGGGGGCATGCCGGCCGCCTGGGCGGCCTCCCTGCGTACCCTGCGCGACCGGCTCACCGAGTTGCACGCGGTGCCCTCCGACGTGGCGACCCCGGCAGGCTCCCTGGCGCGGCTGCTGAGGCCCGAGGCCGCCGCCGTGCCGTACATCCTGCTGCGCTGCTCGCACCTGCTGAACAACCGGCTGGGCATCATCCCCGCCGCCGAGGAGCGTCTCATCCTGCTCACGCTGCGCGTCATGGCCGCGCTCGACGAAAGCTGACCCGCATGACCACTCACGCGCCATCCCGCTGGCACAGCACCCACATCGCCTATCACGACGTATCCCGGCAGGACGACCTGCTGCTGGACGCCCTCGACCCGCTGCTGCACCTGCTGAGCGGCACCCTCGATGGCGCCCACATGCTGCGGCACTGGCGCCGCGGCCCCCACCTGCGGCTCAACGTCGCGACGGACCCCGCCACCTGGGCGGATGTGGTGCGACCCGCCATCGAGGAGATCGTCGGCTCCTACCTGCGTACCCGGCCCTCCACGGCGGTCCTCGACCAGCGGGCGCTGCTCGCCCAGCACCGGGTGCTCGCCGTGCAGGAGCGGGACGACGGCCCGCTCACTCCCTGGTATCCGGACAACTCCCTGCACCACACCGCCTACGACACCCGCCACGCGGTGCTGGACGAGGACGCCGCGGCCCTGCTGGCCGACTTCTACAACGACAGCACGCCGTTGCTACTCGGCATGGTGCGGCACGTGCGGCAGGGCAACGACACCAAGGACGGCCTGGCCCTGACGATCATGCTGGCCACCGCCCACACCGTCATGGGCCCGATCACGCGGAGTTTCGTCTCCTTCCGTTCCCACGCCGAGAGCTTCCTGTCCCGCTGCGTCGACCCCGCCTCCATGCGCGCCGCCTTCGACCTGGACTACCGAGCCCGTCGCGAGGAGCTGACCGGCAGGGTGCGCGCGGTCATCGCCACCCTGGACGGCGACACCGGCACGCCCGTGCCCTTCGCCCGCGAGTGGGCCGCCCTGATGGAGACGTACGCCGGCCGGGCCGCGCCTCTCATCGCGCGTGACCGGCTCATCGACGTGGGCTCCCGCGAGCAGGCCCTCTCGTTCACCAAGCTCAGCGCCTTCCACCAGCTCATGTACTCCAGCCAGGCCTACTACGACCGCGTCTTCGCCGACCCGGCCTTCCTGCGGTACCGCGTCCTGCTGAACTACACCTACCTGCACAACACCCGGCTCGGCCTCACCCCGCCTGCCCGCTTCCGGCTCTGCCACCTGGCCGCGGGGGCGGTGGAGGAGGTGTACGACGTGTCGGCGTTCGAGCTGATCCGCGCGTTCGTCGAGGCCCACCCGTGAGCCGGGCCGGACGGGGGCGCCGCGGACGGTTACCGCTTGGCACTCCTGACCGCGAGCGGTTCGGAGGGGTCGTCGGCTGGCGCGGGCGGGTGCAGCCGGCCGCCTCGGCGCCGGGGCGCGGGTCGCCGGTGGGCATGCGGACGGTGCACGGCCGTGCATCTGTCGCATGATCCTCTTACTTACGGGACAGAGCCGGTACCACACACCCCCGGTCCGGGATCTGGCCGGTGGCGGCTTCGACGGTCAATTCGGAGTGGAGAGCCGTGCGGCTGAGCATGGTCATAAGAGCTCGTGTGAGCGGATGACGTTGGCGTACCAGCGGGCGCTGTCCTTCAGCGTGCGGGCCTGGGTGTCGTAGTCGACGCGGATGATTCCGAAGCGTTTCGAGTATCCGTACGCCCATTCGAAGTTGTCCATGAGCGACCACAAGAAGTAGCCGCGCACATCGACGCCTTTCTCGATGACGTCGAGTACTGCCTGAAGGTGCCGCCGGACGTAGTCGATTCGATCCTCGTCGTGGACCGCGCCGTTGTCGACGGTGTCCGGGAAGGCGGCGCCGTTCTCGGTGATCATGAGGGGTTGGTTCGGGTACCGGTCATGAAGCTCGGTGAGGAGGTCACGGAGGCCGTCCGGATCGATATTCCAGCCCATCTCGGTCAGCGGGCCTGGGTGCTTGAGGAACTCGACGTCTTCGGCGCCGGGCCAAGGAGAAGTGGTCGAGCGGCCATGTCCGTCAGAGCGCTCCCGATCGTCTGACCCTTCCGACATCCGCACCCGGTTGGTGTTGTAGTAGTTGACGCCCAGGACGTCGATGGGCTGGTGAATGGTTTCCAGGTCCCCATCCTGGACGAAAGACCAGTCGGTGATGCCGACCGTCGTTTCCAGGAGCCGGTCGGTGTAGCGACCCTCCAGCATCGGCCCCAGGAACGCGTCGTTCGACAGAGCCTCCACTTTGGAGCGTGCGGTCTCGCCACTCGGGCCGTCCGGGCGGAACACGTGCAGGTTGAGCGTGACGGAGAACTTGGCGTCGGGTTTGACCTCTGAACGCATCGCCTGGATGGCCAGGCCGTGCGCGCGGTTGAGATGGTGCACGGCCAGCAGCGGCTCCAGCCTGCTTGTGTGTCCGGGCGCGTGCACGCCGCTGCCGTAGCCGAGGTAGGCCGAGCACCAGGGTTCGTTGAGCGTGGTCCAGGTGTCGACACGGTCCCCGAGCGCGGCGCTGATGACCCGCGCATACTCGGCGAACGCGTCGGCGGTGGCTCTGCTGGTCCACCCTCCCTCATCCTCCAGGGGCTGGGGGAGGTCCCAGTGATACAACGTCGCCACCGGGCGGATGCCGCGTTCGAGAAGCCCGTCGACCAGGCGTGAATAGAAATCGACGCCCTTCTGGTTGGTCGGGCCCACGCCGGCCGGAATGACCCGCGGCCAGGCGATGGAGAACCGGTAGGCCTTGAGCCCGAGTTCGGCCATCAGGTCGAGGTCGGCGTCGAGACGGTGGTAGTGATCGTCGGCGACATCTCCGGTGTCGCCGTTGAACGTGCGACCGGGCGTGTGGCTGAATGTGTCCCAGATCGACGGGCCGCGCCCGTCCTCGGTGGCGGCGCCTTCGATCTGGTAAGCAGCCGTCGCGGACCCGAAGACGAACTCGTGGGGAAACCTCACTGGAGCTCCTCGCGAAAGGTTTGAGTCATGGCGTCACGGCCGGGGATCGATGTAGGCGTCATCCGCCTCGTAGCGCACGGAGGCGACTTCGACCGTGCCGCTGATGGCGCGGACGCCGGCGACCCGGCCGGTGAATCCGCCGGCAACCTCGGTGGAGAGGTATCGGCCGTCGAAGCGCGCGAGCATCACGCTGTGGCCGTCGCGGATCACTGACAGTGCGATGTCGTCCGGGCCGTCGTGGGTGGCGGGCAGCGACTCGATCCGTACCGTCGGCGTTGGCCCGAGACCGGTCGCGGCCTCGCCGACGTGGGATTCGAGCGGACCGATGTGCAGGACCGCGTGTGCGGAGCCGTCGTTCACGCGCAGCTCGCACCAGTGGCGATCATCGAGTCGGAGCAGGACGCCCGCCGTGCTGTCGGCCGTCCGTAGCGCGACGTCGAAGCGCCAGCGCTCGTCGGTCACACGGGTCATGAGGGCACTGACGTTCCCGCTGGCTGAGGCGGCCGGGATCAGCGAAATGCCGGGTTCTGCGGGTGAGACGAATTCGCCGAGAGGAGCGCCGGGGGAGACCCAGCGAGGATGTAGTGAGGGTTCGGCGAATCGATCCAGAAATGAGCGGTCGGGGATCTCGTACACGAAGCGCCCCTCGTCGAACCGCGGCCACTCGTCGATCCAGTCGATGCCGGCGAGGAATGTCTCGCGTCCGTTGACGTGGAACATCGGGGTCGTCCCGCGCGGGCGGACGCCGAGATACACGGCCGCCCACCGTCCGTCGGGGGCTTCGACGAGGTCTGCGTGCCCGGTGTTCTGGACGGGATGCGTGGTGCTGCGATGAGAGAAGACGGGATTGCCGGGGGCGGGCTGGAAGGGGCCGTCGGGGTTTCGGGATCGGGCGATGGTGATGGTGTGGCCGCGTTCCGTGCCGCCCTCGGCGATCACCAGGTACCACCAGCCGTCTCGGCGGTAGAGATGTGGAGCCTCCGGGAAGGCCAGTCCGGTCCCCTGCCACACGGACCTCGGCTCCTCCAGCGTCACACCCTTTTCGAGATCGACTCGGGCTTGGGCGATGCCCGCCAGGCCGGGGCGTGTCGAGCAGTAGGTGACGTAGCAGGTGCCGTCGTCATCCCACGCCAGGTCCGGATCGATGCCCGCCAGACCGTCGATCACCACGGCTGGAGCCCACGGGCCGGCCGGGTCTGTCGTCGACGTCAGCAGTTGGCCGCCGCTGGTGGAGACGTTCGTCGTGATCAGCCAGAATCGGCCCGCGTGATGGCGCAGCGTCGGAGCGTAGATGCCCTTGCTGGCGCCGGCTTCTCCCGCCTGGAACTGGTCGGTGCCGACCAGGGCGTTGCCGATCTGGGTCCACTGGGTGAGGTCGGTGCTGTGCCAGAGCGGGACTCCGGGGGAGTATTCGAAGGAGGAGTTGACCAGGTAGTAGTCGGTGCCGACCCGGCAGATGCTCGGGTCGGGGTGGAAGCCGCCGATGATGGGATGTACGTCGGCGGCCTCGCGGCGCCTGCCTTTTCGCGATTCGGGATGTGGTGTTTCGAAGGTCATTTGATTCCGGTCGCCGCGATTCCTTGAATGAAGTAGCGCTGCAGGGCCACGAAGAGCAGCAGCACAGGGGTGATGACCAGCACGGAGCCAGCCAGCAGGACTCCGTAGTTGGTCGCGTTCTGCCCCACCGAGTACAGGGAGAGCGCTACGGGGAGGGTGTACATGTCCTCGGTCTGTGCGACCACGAGCGGCCACAGGAAGTTGTTCCATGACCCGAGGAAGGTGAGGATCGCGAGCGTCGCCAGCGCCGGCCCGCAGAGCGGCAGGATGATGCGCGTGAAGATGCGCACCTCGCCCGCGCCGTCGATGCGGGCGGCCTCGATGAGCGCGTCGGGGATCTCACTGATGAACTGGCGCATGAGGAAGACGCCCATCGGCCCCGCGAGGAACGGGATGATCAGCGCGGGATAGGTGCTGACCATCCCTAGTTTGCTGACCACGACGAACAGCGGGATGAAGGTGACGACGCCGGGAACCATGAGCGTGATCAGGACGAGCAGGAAGAGGACCCGCTTGCCGGCGAAGTCGAGTTTCGCGAGCGCGTAGCCGACCATGGAGCAGAACAACAGCGTTCCGAGGACCGTGAAGACGGCCACGATGACGCTGTTGAGAAAGAACGTCTGGAAGTTCAGGCGGCCGAACCACGTGGCGAAGTTCTCGAACGTGAAAGTCTCGGGCCACCATGTGGGCGGTCGCCTCAGCAGCTCCGACTGGGTCTTCACCGAACCGAGGTACATCCAGACGAACGGGATGAGCGTGGCCACGACGGCGATGACGAGCACGATGTACACCAGGGCCCGGCCCGGGATGATGGGCTTTCTCATGGCGCTTCCTTGGAGCGGAAGGCTCGGAACTGCACGATGCTGAGCAGCGCGATGGCGATGAAGAGCACGTAGCTCGCCGCCGACGCGGTGCCGTAGTTGCCGAATCCGAACTGGTTGTAGGTGAAGTAGCTGATCGAGAGCGTGGAGTCCAGAGGGCCTCCCTTTGTCATGACGAACGGCTCCTCGAAGAACTGCAGATACCCGACCGAGAGGAGCACGGCGCCGAGGAGCAGCGTCGGGCGGAGCATCGGCAGCGTCACCCGGACGAAACGCTGCCAGGCGGTGGCGCCGTCGACGGCGGCCGCCTCCAAGACGCTCGCGGGGATGTTCTGCAGCCCAGCCAGGAAGATGATCATGAGGGTGCCCATGTTCCGCCAGATGGCCATGAGGATCATGGCAGGCATCGACCAGAGCGGGTCATTGAGCCAGTCCGGGCCCTGGATGCCGACGGCGTCGAGCGCGGTGTTCAGCAGGCCGTCCGGTTGGAGGATGAACCGCCACACCACCGCGACCGCCACGATGCTCGTGATCACAGGAGCGTAGAAACCGACGCGAAACGCTGTGCGGAATCGCGTGATCCCGTTGTTGAGCGCCACGGCCAGGGCGAGAGCCGCGACCATCGTGAGCGGGATGCCCACTGCGACGAAGTACACGGTGTTCAGCAGCGACCGCACGAACTGCTGGTTCTCGAACAGCCGGAGGTACTGGTCCATCGCGACGAACGCGACGGCCAGCGGGCTCTCGATGTCGCTGTTCCTGAAGTCGGTGAAGGACATCAGGAACGACGACACGAGCGGGAACACCATGAAGACGGCGAAGCTCAGGATGAACGGCAGAGCGAAGAGGTAGGCCACCACCGTCATCCGGCGACGACGCGCCCTGGTGGTGCTGTCGCCGCCGGAGCGCGACAACGCTCCGGCGCCCGCGACTCGTGTCAGGGCCATGCCTATTCGCCGGTGCCCAGCGAATCGGCGGTGGACTGCAACTGCTTGACCGCGTCCTGCGAGCTCTTGCCGCCGCGGATCACCCGCTCGATCTCCGTGTCGGCGGCCGCCGACACCTGCGTCCACGTGGTGAGCGCGGGAGCCGTCTTGACGCTCTTGAGCTGCTCACCGAACACCGACACCTTCGGGTCGCTCGTCAACGCGGTGTCCTTCCAAGCCGACTGCCGCGAGGGAAGGTCGTTGACCGCTTTGAACCACCCGACCTGGACATCCGGCTGCGTGAGCCACTGGATGAGCTTCCATGCCGCGTCCGGGTTCTTGGAGTTCTTGAACACGGTGAGGTTGGCGCCGGCCGCGAACGAGGTGGACGTCCCGCCCGGCGGGGCTGGGATCGGCGCCACCGCGAACTTGTCCTCGAAACCGGCGCCGCCCGCGGTCTTCAGCCCCGGGATGTCCCACGGGCCACTGATGAACATCGGGACAGTACCGTCAACGAAGGCCGAGGCAGTGGACGCCGACTCGGAATCGGGATTCTTGTTGGCGATGGCCTCTTTGAAGAAGCTGTTGACGTATTCGAGAGACTCGACCATCTTGGGGCTGTCGAACGTCCACTTCGTCTGGTCGGCGTTCATGACGTCTGCTCCGTTCGACCAGACGAACGGCAGGTTGCTCAAGAACCCGTTCCATCCGCCGGAGGGAAGCACGACGCCGTATTTCGCACCGGCCTTGTCCTGGTAGGCCTTGGCGAGCGCCTTGAATCCCTGCCAGTCTTTGGGGAAGCTCTCGAACCCCGCCTTCTTCATCAAGTCGGTACGGTAGAAGATCACTCGGGTTTCGACATACCATGGCACACCCAGCTGTGCTCCGCCGATGGTCGTCGTCTGCCGCGAAACCGGGAAGATGTCGCTCGTGTCGATCTCAGCGGGCGTCGGACGGAGCGCCGAGGCGAACGTCGGCATCCAGTCGGTCCCCAGCATGCCGATATCTGGAGTCGTTCCGCCGGCGATCGCCGTCTGATATTTGTTCTGCGCCGAGTCCCACGGAATCGGGGTCACCTTGACCTCGACACCGGGGTTCTTCTCTTTGAAGGGCTTGAGGAAATCGGCGAGCGCTTCACCCTCCGTGCCTTGCGCCCAGATAGTGACGGTGCCAGTGGCCGGACCATTCGCCAGGCGACTCGCTGACACGTCGTTCTGTGGGCGGTCGTTCGAACGGCCGCAGCCGCTGAGCATGAGCGCAAGCGTCGCGGTGACGGCCGTGGCCGCCGCCATATTCCGTCGGATCATCATCGTTCCCCTTCGTGCGTGGGGGTGGGGGGTGCGCGAACGGTGCTCCACCGCGAGCACAGGTCGTGCCGGATCGACTCCGTTTCGGCATCTAAGCGCATAACATCAGGTGGCGCAACCATGCTCACCGCTGAACTCTGCGCACGGTGATGCGCGCGCCGCACGTCCGACGCGGGCCGCCGTTCTTGATCCACGAAGCGATAAGCCCTGTTAGAAGGGATGTACCTCAAGATCAACGCTGTCTGCTCGCCATCGCGGGCGCGCGACTTCCGTATGGCGGCCGCGTCCCCCGGGGCGACTCCTCGTGCGGGACATGACCGTGATGACGGTCCCTGCTGACCGTGTCCGCCATGCGGTCGCGCGTAAGGCCGAGCCTTTCCGTTCGCTGGGCGACAGTCGAAGGGGGCGCAAAGGCGGCGGCCTTGGAGCGCCGTCGAACCGGTACTGTACGAGTGCTCTTGATGGACTGCTGACTCGAATTGGGGCGGACGTGACGAGGCGACCGACGGTATACGATGTCGCCCAGCTTGCTGGAGTGTCGATCGCAACGGTTTCCTTTGCGTTCACCAAGCCAGAGCGGGTGAAGGCGGACACTTTGCAAGCGGTTCTGCGCGCTGCCGACTCCATCGGCTATGTGCCCAGTGCGAATGCCCGGGGGCTTGCCAAGGGAAAGACCGGGGCACTGGGCTTGTATGCGTTCGACTATCTGCTCGAGCCGGTCGCAGATTTCCCGAATTCCGCTCCACCTGATTCGACTCGCGTTACTGACGGGCGGCTTTTCCCGTTGTATTCGGACGAGGTCCAGCGGGGCGTGCAGTTGGAGTGCAGGCGGCACGGTTACGCTCTGATGCTCGGCTCCGGCCGTAATCCTGGACATTTGCCGAGCGTGATCGATGTCGCGGGACGCGTAGACGGCCTCATAGCGTTCGCCGGTGCCGCGTCGGGCGCCCTTCTGGAACAGATATCAGCCCGTATACCCGTCGTCGAACTCGGCGGGGAAATCCGGCGAGAGGGGATGCACACCGTCTTCGTCGACAACCGTGCCGCCATGGCCCGTCTTACGGAACACTTGCTGATCGATCACGGATACCGAGACTTCGCATACCTCGGCGAGTTGGGCACCCCGGAGTTCGTCGCGCGCTATGAAGGCTTCTCCGAGGCTCTGCGGCAGGCGCGAATCGCCCCTCCGCCCCCGGTGAGGAGCCATCCCGGCGACGATCAATCGACGATCGACGCCGTTCACGGCCTTCTCGATCGGCCTTCCTTCCCGCAGGTTCTCGTGTGCGCGACCGATCAGGAGGCCCTCGTCGCCATTGACGCCCTTCGGGGACAGGGCGTGGACGTGCCGGCCCGGGCAGCGGTGACCGGCTTCGACGGCATACTGGCGGGACGGCTGATCACACCGCACTTGACGACGGTGCGACAGCCGATGGAGGACGTCGGACGGGTGGCGGTGCGGATCCTCCTCGAAGCCCTAGAGGGCAACGAGGAGGCGAACCGTCACGAAACTCTCGCGTGTGTGGTGAGGCGCGGTGGAACCTGCGGGTGCTCTGCTGACTGACAGAAACCTGCCGCCTGCCGCAGCGCGGTGGCGGTCTCGGCGTCCGGCTCCTGGTGCCAGACATCATCATCGTGGCGGTGAAGACCGGCCTCTTCGAGGTGATGGACCACACTTCGCCGCCAGTCAGGAGATCGGTCGCGGTTAAGACGCTGTGTCGGCCAGTGGTCTGCCGCCCTCCACCACGTAGCTGCGACGGCGGATGTCGGAGGAGGCCGGGCCGACGTCGCCCACGACGGAGGCGAGGTACTCCAGTGCCGTCTCCAGCGAGTCGGGCACTCCTTCCCGGCGCATCAGGGGGTTGTCGGGCAGCCAGAGAACTCCCCCGGAGATGCCGGTGGAGCCGCCGAGGTACTCACTCTTCTCCACCACCAGCACGTCCAGGCCGGCGGCGCGTGCCGCGATCGCGCCGCACAGGCCGCCTCCGCTTCCGATGACGAGGAAGTCGGTCTCGTGGTCCCAGTCGGCCATGCTTCACCTCCTCGTTCAGATCTGCTTCAAACCGCCATCGACGTACAGGTTCGAGCCGGTGATGTAGCTGCTGTCGTCGGAGGCGAGGAACAGCACGGCACCGGCCACCTCGTCCGCCTCGGCGACGCGGCCGAGCGGGATGCCGCCGGCGATCATGTCGTACAGCATGTCGGGCTGGGCGGGGTCGGGGGCCTTGGCGGCCAGGCCGGGTGTCTTGACGGCTCCCGGGGAGATGGCGTTCACCCGGATGCCGCGGCCTTTGAGCTCGTTGGCCCAGGTGCGGGCGTAGGAGCGGACGGCGGCCTTGGTGGCGGCGTACATGCCGAACGTCTCGCTGCCGCTGTCGGCGGCGATCGAGCTGAACAGGATCACCGACGCGCCGTCGTTGAGCAGCGGCAGTGCTTTCTGCACGGCGAACACGGTGCTGCGCATGTTGGTGGTGACCATCTGGTCGAAGTGTTCCTCGGTGGTCAGTTCCAGGGTGGCGAGCTCGCCGCCGCCGGTGTTGGCCACCAGGACGTCCAGGCGGCGGCCGTCGCCGGTGATCTGGGCGGAGAGCCGGTCGAGGTCGGCCAGGTCGCCGGCGTCGGCCTGGACGCCGGTGGTGTTCGGGCCGATCGCCGCGACCGCGTCGTCGAGCTGGGTTTTGCGGCGGCCGGTCAGGTAGACGTGGGCGCCCTCGGCGGCGAAGCGCCGGCCGATGCCCGCCGAAGCGCCCGTGACGACACCTCCGAGGACTTCGCCGAGCAGGTCGAGCAGTCGTTCGCGAACCTGGGCAGCGCGCTGGCCGCTGCCGGTCTGGATTACAGCCACGTTGTCCAGATCCGCACCCACATCGTCGACCACGACGCCACCAAGCTGGAGATCCTCGCCAAGGCCGTCCATGAGATCTGGGGGGACCTGCCGCCCACTCAGACGCTCACCGGAGTGGCTGCGCTCGCTTTGCCCGGCCTGCTGTTCGAGGTGGACGCCGTCGCGCTCGCCGGGGACGCCTCCTGAGCGCCATCCGTCGGCATTCGCCAGGAGAATGAGCTCCCCAGCCTCACACGGCTCAGGCGGACGGCGCGCTGGCGCACAGTTCGGCGAAGCGGCGGGTGTCGATGTTACCGCCCGAGACGATGAGCCCGATCCGGGTCGGTACGGGGGACGGCTGCCCCGACAGCAGCGGGGTCGCGCCGCTGGGCTTGATGACGATCTTCAGGCATTCGCATTCGTGCCAGAACCAGTGGTCGTACAGTTCCCGGTCAGGCCCAGCAGCGCCCTGGATACCGCCATTCGGGTTCAGGCGGATTCGCGGATGACCAGTTCGGTGGGGAGGATGAGGGGGGTGGGCTGCTCGCCGCGGATCAGGGCGAGCAGCATGCGGATCATCTCGCGACCGAGGGCCTTGATGGGCTGGCGTACCGTGGTCAGGGTGGGATGGGTGTGCCGGGCGGTCACCACGTCGTCGAACCCCACGACCGCGATCTCGCCGGGTACGGCCCGGCCGTGCTCTTTCAGCACGCCGAGCGCGCCCACGGCCATCTCGTCGGAGGCGATGAGCACGGCGTCGAGGTCCGGATGCTCGGTCAGCAGGCGAGCCATCGCGGCGGCTCCGCTCGCCTCGGTGAAGTCGCCGTGCGCGACCCGCTGGTCTCCGAGTCCGGCCAGCGCCAGCGCCTCGCGGAAGCCCAGGTAGCGGGATACGCCGACGTGCATGTCGAGCGGCCCGGTGATGGTGGCGATCCGGGTACGGCCGGTGGAGATCAGGTATTCGGCCGCCTGGCGGGCGCCGTCGCGGTTGTCGGCGTCCACGTACCAGCGGTGGGAGCCGCCCAGGGAGCGTCCGCCGTAGACCACGGGGACGCCGCCCTCGGCGGCCACCTTCGCCAGAGGGTCGTTCTCCCGCAGGGCGAGCAGCATGACACCGTCGGCCCTGCGTGACTGCAGGACGCGGGCCAGCCGGTCCCTGCCGCGCTCGGAGGCGGCCAGGATCAGCAGCAGCTCAAGGTCGGTCTCCTCCAGGGCGGCGTTCACCCCGACGATGACCTCGGCGAAGAAGGGATTGGTGAACAGGGCCTGGTCGTCGCTGGAGACCGCCAGCACAACAGCGCCACTGCGCTGGGTGGCCAGGGAGCGGGCGGCGACGTTGGGCACGTAGCCCAGGTCCTTGACGGCCCGCTCCACGGCCTGCCGCGCGGCCCGGCTAACATGCGGGGCGTTGTTGATCACCCGGGACACCGTGCCCCTGGACACGCCCGCCCGCCGGGCCACCTCGTCCAGCGTCGGCTGCCGATCCGTCATTTTTAGGAGCGCTCCCAAGTGTGTACATGCTGGTCATACGGAGGTTATCAGGCTTCCAGTCTGTGAGCGCTCCCAACGGTGATCAGGCCCTGGTGAGGGGGCTGAAGGGCCCGTCGGCCACGCGTTCCACCACGTCGTCCAAGATCTCGTCGATCGCGCCGAGCACGTCGTCTCCGAGGGTCGCCCCGGATGCCGCCGCACTGTCGCGCACCTGCTCGGGCCGCGAGCCGCCGACGATCGCGGCCGAGATCTCCAGGCCGCGTAGCACCCAGGCGATCGCCAGTTGCGCCATGGTCAGCCCGAGGTCCGCCGCGATCGGGCGGAGCCGCTCCACGCGCGTCAGGACGTCGTCGGTGAGCAGGCGGCCCACGAACTCCTTGCGCGCCTCGGCGGGCGGCGCCTGGCCGGGGGAGTAGCGCCCAGCCAGCACACCCTGGGCCATCGGCTGGTAGACGAGCTGGCCGACACCTTCCTTGGCGCACAGCGGGAGGATCTCTGGTTCGACGACCCTGCGGAGCATGTTGTACTGCGGCTGGTTGGACACGATCCGGTCCAGGCCCAGGTCGTCGGCGATCCGCAGCGCGTCGGCGATCTGATCCGCCGTCCAGTCGGAGACGCCGACGTACATGACCTTGCCGCTTCGCACCAGGTCGTCGAAGGCCCGCAGGGTCTCTTCCAAGGGGGTGGCGTAGTCGTAGCGGTGCGCCTGATAGAGATCCACGTAGTCGGTGCCGAGACGGCGCAGGGAGCCGTCGATCGAGCGCATGATGTGCTTGCGGGACAGGCCGCGGTCGTTGGGGCCGGGGCCGGTGGGCCAGTAGATCTTGGTGAGGATCTCCACCGAATCGCGGGGGACGCCCCGCAGCGCCTGGCCGAGCGCCTCCTCGGCGCGGGTCTCGGCATAGGCGTCGGCGGTGTCGAACGTGGTGATCCCGGCGTCGAGAGCGGCGTGCACGCAGGGTTCGACGGTGTCCTCGGTGAGCCAGTTACCGTAGGCGATCTCGCTGACCATGAGTCCGCTGTGCCCAAGATGGCGAAATTTCATGAAGTCTCCCTTGTCACGAGGTGTGGGGTGAGGACGAGGACCGATCGGCTCGGTGTCCCACCGCCGATCAGCATGAGCAGCAGGCGGACCATCTCCCGGCCCATGTCCTCGACCGGCTGATGGACCGAGGTGAGCCCGGTCTGCTCGGCGAGTGGCGAGTCGTCAAAGCCCACGATGGCTACGTCGGCGCGGCCTGCCTCGCGCAGCACCCGCAGCGCGCCCAGGGCCATCAGGTCGGAGGCGGCGAAGACCGCGTCAAGGTCGGGCCTGCGGGCCAGCAGCGCCCGCATGGCCACGGCACCGCTCCGCTCACTGAAGTCCCCGCCCGCCACGAGATCGGAACTCTCCTCGATCCCGGAGGCGGTCAGGCCATCACGGTAGCCCCCCAGCCGGTGGACACTGACGAGCATGTCCATCGGCCCCGTGATGGTCGCGATCCGGCGCCGTCCCCGCTCGATCAGGTGCCGCACCGCCAGGTACGCTCCCGCCTGGTTGTCCACGTCCACGACATGAGCGGCGAGAGTGGGATCGAGCGGCCTGCCGCCCAGCACCGCCGGGAGGCCGAGCTCCCCCAGGTGGGACGGGAGCAGATCCTCATGGTGCAGCGAGAGCAGCAGGACCCCGTCCACGTGGCCGCCCCCGAGATAGGTCTCCAAGGCTGACCGCTCGCTGCTCGACCGGGCCATGGTCATCAGCAACTGCTTGCCGGACGATGTCAGCTGCACCGCGATGCCGCGTACCACGCTCGCGAAGAACGGGTCGCTGAACACCCGCTCGGGAGACTCGGAGATGACCAGCGCGATCGTGTCCGTGCGCCGGGTGACCAGTGAACGCGCGGCCCGGTTGGGGGTGTAGCGCAACTCCTCGATGGCCCTCTGCACGGTGAGCCTGGTCTTCGGGCGCACCTTGGAGGAGCCGTTGAGCACGCGGGAGACCGTGCTCCGGCCGACCCCCGCGTGCGTGGCCACCTGCTCGATCGTAGGTCTCACACCCCACCACGCCTGATCACCTCGGCGTACCAGCGCGCGCTGTCCTTAGGTGTACGGCGCTGCGTGGCGAAATCGACGTGAACCAGGCCGAACCGCTGGGAGTACCCGTGCGCCCACTCGAAGTTGTCCAGCAGGGACCAGGCGAAATAGCCGCGCAGCGGCACTCCCCGCACCACGGCGTCGTGGCAGGCGCGCAGGTGGCCATCGAGGTAGGCGATCCGGTCGGCGTCGTGCACCTCGTCGTCGTAGGCCGCGCCGTTCTCGGTGACGTAGAGAGCGGTCACCGGATAGTCGCGGGCGAGCCGCACGAGCAGGTCGGACAGCCCGCTCTCGTCGACCTCCCATCCCATGGTGGTCCGCGGCCGCCCGCCGTCCACGAATCGCACCGTCTCCGACCCGACGTATGGGCTCGGCTTGCCCGGCGGGTGGGCGGGACCGTCGCCGGAGACGATGGCGGGGGTGTAGTAGTTGACGCCGAGGAAGTCCAGCGGCGCGGCGATCACCTTCAGGTCGCCGTCATGGACGTGCTCGAAGCCGGTCACCTCGGTCAGGTCCTCGACCACGTCCGCTGGGTAGGCGGCCCGGAACAGCGGGTCCAGGAAGATCCGGTTGGCCACGCCGTCGATGCGGCGCGCGGCGTCCAGGTCCTCGGCCGAGCCGGTGGCCGGGCTCGCCTGGGTGGGGTTCAGGGTGATGCCGACCCGTGAGCCGCTCATGGCGCTCGCGGCCATGCCGTGACCGAGCAGCAGGTGGTGCACGGCACGGATGGCGGCGGCAGGCTCACGCCGGCCGGGCGCGTGCTCCGCGGTGGCGTACCCGAGAAAGGCCGAGCACCAGGGCTCGTTGAGCGTGGTCCAGTCCGTCACCCTGTCGGCCAGCGCGTCGTGCACGGCGGCGGCGTAGTCGGCGAAGCGCAGGGCCGTGTCCCGCGCGGGCCAGCCACCGGCGTCCTCCAGCGGCTGGGGCAGGTCCCAGTGGTACAGCGTCGGCCACGGCTGGATCCCGCGGCTCAGCAACTCGTCCACGAGGCGCCGGTAGAAGTCCAGTCCGCGCTGGTTGACGGGCCCCGATCCGAGCGGCTGCACCCGCGGCCAGGCCACGGAGAAGCGGTAGGCACGCAGGCCGAGCTCGGCCATGAGGGCGACGTCGTCGCGGTAGCGGTGGTAGTGGTCGGCGGCGACGTCACCGGTGTCGCCGTCGCGCACGTTGCCGGGCTGCGCGGCGAAGACATCCCAGATCGAAGGCTCGCGTCCGTCCTCGGCGGCCGCCCCCTCGATCTGGTAGCTCGAGGTGGCGGCCCCCCAGAGAAAGCCAGGATCGAACGTGTTCACGCCTTGACGGCTCCTTCCATGATGCCGCCGATGATCTGGCGGCCGAATGCGATGAAGACGAACAGCAGCGGGAGCGTGGCGATCAGCGTCCCGGAGAACATGAGCGTGTAGTCGGTGTAGTAGGTGCTGGACAACTGGCTGAGCGAGAACTGGACGGTCGGGTTGTCGGCCTCCAGAACGGCCAGCGGCCACAGGAACTCGTTCCAGGTGCCCATGAAGGTGAACAGCGCCAGCACGGCGGCACCCGGACGAAGAGCGGGCAGCACGACCTTCCAGAAGATGCCGAAGGTCGAGCAGCCGTCCACCCGCGCCGCCTCGACCAACTCGTCGGGGACGGCCCGCTCGGCGTACTGCCGCATCAGGAAGACACCGAACGCCGAGACCAGGAACGGCACGATGACCGCCTGCAGCCGGTTCTGCCAGCCGAGCTCCACCATGATCATATAGAGCGGGATGATGCCCATCTGGACCGGGATCATCATCGTGGCCAGGATGACGAGCAACAGCGCGTTCCGGCCGCGGAAGCGCAGCTTGGCGAATGCGAAGCCGGCCAGTGAGGAGAAGAACACCACCGACACGGTCACGGTGATCGAAGCGATCGCGGAGTTGACCATCCCCAGCAGGAAGTTGGCGTCCTCGGCCGCGAAGAGCCGCGTGACGTTCTCGCCCAGGTTGCCGCCCGGGGTGAGCGGCGGCGGCCAGTCGCCGACGACGTCGTTGGCCCGGGTGGCCACGACGAACAGCCAGTAGAGCGGGAAGACCGACAGCGCGATCGCCGCCAGCAGGGTGAGGTAGACCAGCGGGCCTGAGGTTCGCATGGCTATCTCGCTCTCCGCGTGACCAGGAAGTTGACCAGAGCGAAGACCACGATGAGCAGGAAGATCATCCAGGCGACGGCCGAGCCGTAGCCGTAGTCGAAGTCCCTGAAGGCCTTCTCGAACATGTACATGGCCACGGTCTGGAACTGCCGCAGACTGCCGCCGGAGATGGCGTAGCCGCCCTGGCCGAAGATGAGCGGCTCGGTGAACAGCTGCATGCCGCCGATCGTCGAGATGATCACAGCGAACAGGATCGCCGGCCGGATCAGCGGCACCGTGATGCCCCAGAACTGCCGGGCCTTGGAGGCGCCGTCGATGGCCGCCGCCTCGTACACGTCGCGCGGCACCGACTGCATCGCGGCCAGGAAGATCAGCGCGTTGTAGCCGGTCCACCGCCAATCGACCATGACCGAGATCGCCAGCCAGGACGACCACTTGTCCGCCCGCCAGTCCACCGGGTCCACGCCCACCAGGGCGAGCAGGCCGTTGGCCATGCCGGCGTCGCGGTCGAAGATCTGGCTGAACACGATGCCCACCGCCGCCACCGAGGTGACGATCGGCGCGAGCACCCCCATCCGGAAGAACGTCAGCGCACGCAGCCGCTGGTTGAGCAGGCTCGCCACGACCAGCGCCAGGAGCAACTGCGGCACCGTGGCCAGCACGAACATGCCGAGCGTGTTGACGACCGCGTTCCAGAAGTCGGGGTCGGCGAACAGATCCGCGTAGTTCGCCAGCCCGACGAACCCCGCGTCCCCTGCCAGGTCCCAGTCGTGCAGCGAGACCCACGCGGTGTACAGCAGCGGGAAGAGCCCGAAGACCGCGAAGATCACGAAAAACGGCGCCACGAAGAGGTAGGGCGAGCCCACCAGGTCGAGGCGGGACCGCAGCCCCGCCCGCGACCTCGTGTGTGAAGCGGATGGCACTTTGCTACTTCGCAGCACGCTTGGCGTCCTCGACAGCCTTGGCCCACGCCTCGTCCGGCTGGAGCTTGCCCTGCTCGACGGCTATCAGCGCGTTGCCGACGCGGTCACCGACCGGGTTGTTGTCCGGCCCCAGGTAGACCGGCTTGAGCGCCTTCGCGCTCGCTCCGAAGATCTTCCCGACGGGAGCGTTGTTGAAGTAGTCGTTGACGAAGCCCTGCACCGCCGGGTCGTCGATGGCCTGCGGCGATGAGGGGAAGTTGCTCTTGGCCTTGAACGCCGCGATCTGCCCCTTCGGGCTGGTGAGGAATTTCACCAGTTCGGCGGCTTCCTTCTGGTGCTTGCTCTGCGTCGGCACCGCCAGGAACGAGCCGCCACGAACGGCTCCGTCGCCTGGCACGCGCGCCACGTCCCACTTGCCGGCGTTCTCCGGCCCCGCCTGCTCCTCAATGACGCCGAGCATCCAGGACGGGCACGGGATGGTGGCGAAGGTGCCCTTCTTGAACCCGGCGTTCCACTGCGGGCTCCACTGCGCGAGATTCGCCGACAGTCCGCCCTGGATCATCTTGACCGACTGGTCCCAGGCAGCCTTCACCCCGGGATTGGTGTCGATCACCAGCTTGTTGGAGGTGTCGTAGTAGGTGTGGTCGCCCTGCTGCATCAGGATGTTCTGATAGATGCCCCCGGCCGAGTCGAAGAAGTGCGCTCCCGTCTTGGCCTGAGCGAACTTCTGCCCGGTGGCAAGGTAGGCGTCCCAGGTCGGCCAGAGCTCACCGACCTTCTCTCGATCGGCGGGCAGCCCGGCCTTGGCCAACAGGTCCGTCCGGTAGCACATGCCTTGCGCGCCGACGTCGGTGCCGAGCCCGACGAGTTTGGCACCGTCGTTCGTGAGCGCCTGCTTCCACTTCCATTCCAGGAAGTCGGCCTTCAGTGACCCGGCTCCGTGGTCGAGAAGGTTCACGAACTGCTCGGGCTTGGCCATGAACTGGATGAGGATGCCCTCCTCCAGCGCGACCACGTCTCCGGCTCCGCTGCCCGACGCCATCCACTGCTGCAGCTTGGGCAGGTAGTCGCCGAGCTGGGCGATGCTCTCCTGCTTGATCGTTATTCCGGGATGAGCGGCCTCGTACTGCTTGTAGAGCTCCTCGTAGCCGAACTCGCTGAAGGTCTTGACCACCAGAGTGATCTTTCCCTGCGCCGCGGTGTCCGGCGTCTGTGCGCCGGCGCCGCACGCCGCGAGCAGGCCGGTGAGGGTGGCGGCGATCAGCGGCCGCGCCAGCCTTGTCGTCATGTCATTTCTCCCTGCTTCCGGGAGCGGTTCCAGAGGGGATGGAGCCGCTGGATACACGCAACTATCTGCGTTGACGCCGCGGATCGTGCCAGTGTTCCAGAGCTTTTTCCGTACATAATTGGGAGCGCTCCCAGCCGATGTTAGGGGATTGTCGCACCGCTGAGAAGGGGGCGGCGAGAGCAAGGTTCAATCTCTGCGAAACAGTTGACAGCTCGCGGCGCCCTGGCAGAGGATTCGGCACTGACGCCGCGGTGTGCCGGGGACGATCTGTCCAGCGACCTGAAAGGTCCCGGTATGTCCGCCACACTCAGGCTGTCCGCGGCCTGTGTCCTCCTCCTCGCCGGCCTCGCGACCCCCGCGCACGCCGACTCCTACGAAAGACTCCTGAACGGCAGCTTCGACAGCGGCAAAGACCCTTGGTGGAGCAGCCAGAACACCCCGTCACGCGTCGAATCGGGCCGGCTGTGCGCCGACGTCCCGGCCGGGACCACGAATCCGTGGGACTCCATGATCGGCCAGAACGACGTCCCGTTGGAGGACGGCCAGCCGTACACGCTCCGCTTCACCGCCTCCGCCAGCCGGGACGTCACCATCCGCACCACCGTCCAGCTCGCCGGCCCGCCGTACACCACCCCCCTGGACCAACGGCCCGAGCTGACAGCCACACCGCGCACGTTCGAGTACACCGCGACGTCGAACGTCTCGGACTCGCACGGACAGATGACCTTCCAGATGGGCGGCGCCACGGAGCCGTACACGGTGTGCCTGGACGAGATCTCCCTGGTCGGAGGGGTACTCCCGCCCGGCGGCATCCGGGACCTCGGTTCGCCGGTGCGGGTCAACCAGCACGGCTACGCGACCTCAGGCCCCAAGCGCGCCACGATCGTCAACCCCGGGACCGAGCCGCTGGAATGGCGGCTGCTCGACACGCGCGGCGCAGCCGTGGCCCAGGGCCGCACCCGGGTGCACGGCGCCGACGCGATGTCCGGCGACCATGTCCACGTGGCCGACTTCTCGTCCGTCCGCAAGGCGGGCACCGGCTACACGCTCGCGGTCGGCGACCAGGTCAGCCTGCCGTTCGACATCGGCGACGACCTGTACGACGGGCTGCGCAGGGACGCGCTGGCGTACTTCTACCACAACCGCAGCGGCATCCCGATCGAGGCCGCATACGTCGGCGACGCCTACGCCAGGCCGGCCGGGCACCTCGGCGTCGCACCCAACCAGGGAGACACCCGCGTGCCGTGCCTGCCGGGCACCTGCGACCACACGCTGGACGTGCGCGGAGGATGGTACGACGCGGGCGACCACGGCAAGTACGTGGTCAACGGCGCCCTCGCCGCCTGGCAGCTCATGGACCTCTACGAGCGCTCGCGCAGGCAGAGCGATCTGAAGGGGACGCGCGACGGCCTGCTGCGCATCCCCGAGGCCGGCAACGGAGTCCCGGACGTGCTAGACGAGGCCCGCTGGGAGGTGGAGTTCCTGCTTCGCATGCAGGTGCCCGGCAGCGGCCTGGTCCACCACAAGATGCACGACGCCGCGTGGACCGGGCACCCGACGATCCCGCACCTGGACGCGCAGCCGCGCTACCTCTACCCGCCCTCCACCGCCGCGACGCTCAACCTCGCCGCGGCCGGCGCCCAGTGCGCCCGGATCTGGAAGGCATGGGACCGCGCGTTCGCCCGGCGTTGCCTTGAGGCCGCCGAGACCGCTTGGCGGGCGGCCCGCGCGCATCCCGACCTCTACGCACCACCCGGAGGCGAGGGCGGGGGCGCCTACGACGACACCGACGTCTCCGACGAGTTCTCCTGGGCCGCCGCCGAACTGTACGCGACCACCGGGAAGCGCTCCTACCTGCCCTTCGTCACCACGAAACTGACCGCGGACGGGTTCTCCTGGCAGTCGACCGGCGCGCTTGCCGACCTGACCGTCGCCCGGCTGCCGGGCCGCTTCCCGGCCGCCATGTCCGCCGCCGCACGCAAGCGGGTGCTGTCCGTCGCCGACCGCTATGTACGCGATATGAACGCTCAGGGCTACGCCAACCCCTACCTGCCGGCCGACGGAAAGTACGTCTGGGGCTCGACCAGCGCCACCACCAACAGCGCAATGATCATGGCGACGGCCTACGACCTCACCCGCGACCGCCGCTACCGCGAAGCGGTCCTGGAGTCGATGGACTACCTGCTCGGGCGCAACGCGCTCAACCAGTCCTACGTCACCGGATACGGCGAACGGGCCAGCCACAACCAGCACCACCGATTCTGGGCCCACCAGATCGACCCGAGCCTTCCCACCCCCGCCCCCGGTTCCCTGGCCGGAGGGCCCAATTCCGGTCTCCAGGACCCGGTCGCCCAGCGCAACCTCGTCGGCTGTACGCCGGCCAAGTGCTACATCGACGACATCGGCTCCTGGTCCACCAACGAGGTGGCGATCAACTGGAACTCATCCCTTGCCTGGATCGCCGCTTTCACTGACTCCCTGTGACAGGGGATCCCTACGAAAGGAAAGCAGTACATGCGAGTATTAACCCGGTTGGCGGCGATCACGGCCGCAACGGCCACCGCCCTGTCGATGGCCGTCGCCACACCCGCCACCGCCGCGACCGAACTGGTGGTCAACGGCACCTTCAGCACTTCCACCGCGCCATGGTGGAACTCGTCCAACACCTCCATGGCGGTGGACACCGGGCGGCTTCGCGTCAACGTGGCCGGCGGCACGGCCAACCCGTGGGACGCCATGGTCGCACAGAACAACATCACCCTGACCAGTGGCAAGGCCTACACGCTGTCGTTCGACGCCGTCGCCTCCGCCTCGGTCAGCGCGGTCACCACCGTGCAACTGGCCGACAGCCCGTACACCAACACCCTGACGCAGACGATCGCGCTCACCACGACGAGCAAGCGCTTCAGCTTCCCCTTCACCTCCAGCCTGAGCACGGCGGCCGGACAAGTGTCGTTCCAACTCGGTAAGAACGCCGCCCACACGGTCTACCTCGACAATGTCTCCCTCACCGAGACGACGTCGGGCTCCGGGCCGATCGGCATGACGAGCGGCTTCTACGTCGACCCCAACTCCAACCCCGCGGTCTGGGTGCGCAACAACTCCGGCGACTCCCGCGCGGCCCGCATCCAGTCCTCGATCGGCTCCAAGCCGATGGCCCGGTGGTTCGGCAGCTGGAGCGGCGACATCACCGCGGCCGTCTCCGGCTTCGTGGGCGCCGCCGACAGCGCCGACAAACTGCCGATCCTGGTCGCGTACAACATCCCCGGCCGCGACGCATGCGGCGGTCACTCCGGCGGCGGCGCCGGCAGCGAAGCGGCGTACAAGACGTGGATCTCCGCGTTCGCCTCCGGTATCGGCAACCGACCCGCGGTCGTCGTCATCGAACCCGACTCTCTCGGCGACTTCGACTGCATGAGCGAGACGGCCCGGCAGGAACGCATCCGCATGCTGACCTACGCAACCGAACAGTTCCGTGACAAGGCCGCCAACACCTGGGCCTACCTCGACGCCGGCAACGCCGGCTGGACCGCACCGGCGACCATGGCCTCCCGGCTGCAGAGCGTGGGCGTCGCCAACGTCCGCGGATTCTCGGTCAACGTCTCCAACTACTACACCACCAGCCAGTCGGCCACATACGGCAACGCGATCAACTCCGCGCTCGGCGGCACCGCCAAGTTCGTGATCGACACCAGCCGCAACGGCAACGGCTCCAACGGCGAATGGTGCAACCCATCGGGCCGCAAGCTCGGCGCCACGACGCAGATCGGCGGCGGCGCCGAGATGCTGCTCTGGGTCAAGGTCCCCGGCGACTCGGACGGCAACTGCGGCATCGCGCCGAACGTGCCCGCCGGAACGTTCAGCCCGGACCTCGCCACTCGGCTGATCGACGGCACGTGACCTGGGGCCTTTCTGCAAAGATCAAAGCCAGAGAAGCGTGAGGCGAGAGTGACCACCGCGCGGCGTCCGTTGTGATCACCTCGATGACCGAGTACTGCGGCATGGCCGTCGAAGAGCTGCGCGGCCGGGGAAGCTTGCCGCCCTCGTTCAGAGCGTCGATGCCGGGCCACCCTCCAACACCGATCTGGTGCTGGAGGGTGGCCGTCGAGGGACACCCTGTCGACCTGGCGACCGTCCCCCTACATCACCCACACCGTCCGCCGGTTCGGGAACTGGACCCTCAACCTCACTCCGCCGGACGACACCCCCAGCACCCAGTGTTGTTCGCAGCGGCCGGCGCCTGATCCCCGTTCCAGGGTTGGCAGGACACGACTGACCTGGAGGTCCCAGCCCATGCCTGGATGGCCCCATAACAGGGGGCCGCTCACAGCAACTGTGCGGCAAGCTCCTGCCATTGACGCAGTGGCGGCTCGTCTGGTGTGGCCGTGAGCACGTGCAGGCTGACATGGTCCGCACCGGCGTCGAGATGCTCCTCGACTCGCCGGGCGATGTCCTCGGTCCCGCCGGTGGCCACCAGGGCATCGACCAGCCGGTCGTCGAGGGATTCGGCATCGTCGAATCCCAGATCGCGCAGCAGCGTGAGCCGGTTGGGCAGGGCGGCGGCCGCGTGGGCGTGGGCCAGCTCGGCCGCGATGGGGCGGGACGGGTCCAGGACGACGAGCTGGGTGACCGCCAGCATCGCCTGTGGCCCGAGCAGGCTTCTGGCGTGGCGGGTGTGCTCGATCGGCATGCCCAGCGGGTGGGCGCCCCACGCGCGTTCGGCGGCGAGCTGGAGCATCTTCGGGCCCAGCGCGGCCAAGACCCGGGGCACTGCGGGGATCGCCGGGCCGAACGGGGCGGTGTCCATCGCGTCCAGATAGGCGCGCATGGTCGCCACCGGCGGGCCGAACCGGTGGCCGCGTACGTCGGTCACCAGGTCGGGGTGGCTGACGCCGAGGCCGAGCAGGAACCGCCCAGGGAATGACTCGGCAAGGGTGCGCTGTGCGGCCACGGCGCTGATCGCGTCGCGGGCGTAGATGCTGGCGGTACCGGTGGCGATGACCGTTCGCCGGGTGGCCGACAGCAGCAGAGCGGCCTGGGCCATGGCCTCCCGGCCGGTCGTCTCGGGAATCCACAGAGCCGGGTAGCCGAAGTCCTCGATGGCGGCGACTGCTCGGCGCAGGGCGGGGGCGGGATAGCGATCCATCTCGCCCGCCCAGATGCCGACCCGTCCGAGGTCGAGCGCGCTCATTGGTCCTGCTTGGCGGCGTCCTGGGCGGTCAGGAAACCGGCGATCTGGGCGGCTCCGGTCCGCTGCAGCCAGGTGCGCAGGTCCAGCAGGCCGGGGTGTAGCGCGCGGGTGAAGGCTATGTCGGCGCGATAGCCGCGTTCGTTGAGCCAAGTGTAGGAGAAGGCGAAGTCCTCGCCGATCTGCGCGATCGCTTCGATCGGTATCTGGACGTAGGGCAGTGGTCGGCCGGTGGCCTCGGAGATGGCCGCGGCGATCTGTACTGGGGTCACTTCGTCCCCGGCCAGGTCGACCGCGCGCCCGATCCACTCGCCCGGATGAGCGAAGGCCAGCGCGGCGAAGACACCGACATCGTCGACGGCCACGATCTGCTGCGGTACGTCGGCTGCGAACGCGGTGGCCACGGTGCCGTCGTGCAGGTGGTAGCCGCCGGTGTAGTTCTCCATGAAGGAGACCGGGCGCAGGAAGGTCGCGGGCAGGCCCAGCCGGGCGATGTGCTGCTCGATCCGCCACTTGTTGATCGTGTTCTTCGGCAGCTTCTCGGTGTTGTGGCGGCCCGCGCCGGCGAGGGAGGCGTAGACCAGGTGCCGCACACCGGCGGCGTGCGCCGCGTCGGCGACGTTGCAGCCCCAGCGGACCTCGTCCTCGGCGGAAAAGCCCGCCGGGGTGCCCGGGGAGCCGACAGTGGGCTGCACGCTGAACAGGCCGTCGGCGCCTTCGGCGGCGGCGATGAGCGAGGCGACGTCGTCCATCTCGGCGCGGACGAGCTCGGCGCCCGCCAGCGCCAGCGCCCTGGCCCCAGCGGCGTCCGGATCGCGCGTCACCGCCCGTACCCGCCGGCCGTCGGCGAGCAGATGCGTCATCACGGCCCGGCCCTGCAGGCCGGTCGCCCCCACCACCACGATGGTCTTCACGATGTGTCTCCGAACAGTAGGCATGCTGAGGCCATCCACATAAGTGGGGTGGCACTCCGATTCTGAGTGAGTACGATATGGAGGACCACCCCACTTTTGCAAGCCCGCCGGAGACCACATGCCTTGTACGACACGGCCGCGCGCGCCAAGCTCGGCCCGCACCGCCAGGGGTGAACCCTGCACCAGCTGCGGCACTCGGCGCTGCAGCATCTGGCCCAAGCCGGACGGACCGCCCCGGAGTTGCAGGCCAAAAGCCGCCATGCCCATCTGGCCGGCCTCGGCTACTACGTACGGCTGCTGCTCCCATCGCTGCGCCCTTGAGGCACGCGGCTTGGCGGCGGCCTGTGATCGTGGCGATGGCACTGGTGATGGCGTTCGCCGGTGGCTCGGCAGTCGCTGCGCTTCTTGGGAGCGGCTCCATCGACAGAGAGGAGACGGTGGTCGTCACACGGTGACCTGACCCCAGTTCGGTGGTCGTGGTGTCGAGGTCGTGCTGCTGGTCAGCGGGCCCGGGCGGCAGGGGCGCGGGGCGCCTCGGGGGAGCGACTGCTCGGCTCTGACAGTACCGAGGAGCAGGCGCCCGCGCCTTCTGCCAGGACCCCCACGCCTACCACAACCACGATCGACAGGTTCCGGAGCGCGTCTCCGCCTCAGCGCCGACTTTGAGCGCGTCAATCGGGCACTATTACGGCTCGTCCCTTCAGCTGTCCGCTGCGCAGCCGGGCCAGCGCCTCAAGGGCAGCGGAGAGCGGGAACCGTTCGACCTCGACATGGAGCGCGCCGGAACGGCCGAGCGAGATCACCTCGGTGAGTTCGGGGCGGGTGCCCCAGAACGGTAGTGAGATCCGGGCGCCCTGGGGGAGCGGGCCTGGTTTCCGGACGTTCAGCCGTCCACCTCCGCTGCCGACCACCACGAGCTCCCCGTCGGTGCGGAGGATCCCGGCGGACAGATCAAGCGTTGAGTCCGTGCCCACGAAGTCGAGCACGACGTCGACGCCGTGACCGCCGCTCGCGGTCCGCAGGACCCGGCTTGTGTCTCCCGATATGCGGGTGCTCAGGTGGGCTCCGCATCTGTCGGCGAGGCTCAGGGCCTCCTCGCGCACGTCGACGGCGAATACCCGGCTCGGTGTCATCGCGCGGAGTATCTGGATGGCCAGGTGACCCAGGCCGCCGACGCCGATGACGGCGACCGTCGACCCCTCGCCCAGCGCCGGCCTGCATCGCTGGATGGCGTGGTAGGGCGTCAGGGCGGCATCCGTCATCGGCGCTGCCTGCAGGGGATCCAACTCGCCGATCGGCTCGAGGTGGTGGGCCGATGGCACGAGGACGTACTCGGCCATCCCGCCGTCGCGGCCGAGTCCGGCCCCGGCCCACGGCAGTTCTGCCCTGCGGTCGCAATAGTTGTCCTTACCGGCCCGACAGCGCGGGCACTCACCGCAGCCCCATGGACCGTAGACCGCGACGGGATCGCCGAGGGCGACGCCGGTAACGGCCGGGCCCACGGCCGCGACACGACCGGCGATCTCATGGCCGAGGGAGAACGGTGTCGGAAAGGGCATGCCCGCCGGGCTCGCGTCGAGGACGTGCAGGTCGGAGTAGCACAGACCCGCGGCCTCCACCCGTAGCAGGACCTCGCCGTCTCGGGGGGACGGCCGCTCGACGTCGGTGAGGATCGCCGGGCTGCCCCAGCCCGGAAGCCTGAGCGCTCTCACCGCGCCATCCGGCTCGCCGTGGTACGGGGTGCGGCCACCGCTCGGCCGCCGACGATCGACATCAGCATACCTCCCATGCTAGTAAACTGAAGTCAGTTCACCAAACCTGGCGCCTCCGGCGAAGTAGGCGAACCGGCCGCCGCCCAGCAGTCCCTCTCGCGCCACTCGACAGCCCATCGAGGCCCTGATGTCGCGCGATGTTCGGAACCGCGGTCGGTGATCGTTTCCTAATGAGAGGCGGGCCTCTCCAGGGCGCGGAGGCCGGCGGCGGCCAGCGGCGCGACCGCCTGGCCGGCCGATTCGAACCCGGATCCCCGCGTCATGCCCTGCTGGAAGCGGGCGTGGATGCCTTCCGCGATCACGGCGATCTTGAAGTAGCCGAGCCCGAGATAGAAGTCGAGCCGGCCGAGGTCACGACCGCTGACCGCGGCGTAGCGCTGCGCGAGTTCGGCGGGCGTGGGCAAGCGTTCGCTGGTGGAGGCGGCCGAGCCGCCGAGGACGGGAGCGAACGCCGGATCCGAGTAGACGAGGTGCAATCCCAGGTCGGCCAGCGGATCGCCGAGCGTGGCCATCTCCCAGTCCACCACCGCGCGAACCTCGGCGGGATCGTGCCGGGCGAGGATGGCATTGTCGATGCGATAGTCGCCGTGCACGATCGAGGCGCCACTCTCATGAGGACACCGCTCGGCCAGCCGCGCGTGCAGCCGCTCGATGTCGGGCAGGGGGCGGGTCCGCACCCGTTGCCACTGGTCGTGCCAGCGCCCCACCTGCCTGGCCAGGTAGCCCACGGGACGGCCGAAAGCCCCCAGCCCGACCGCGGCGGGGTCGACCGCGTGCAACTCGGCCAGCACATCGATCAGTCCGTACGAGCAGCGGGCGAGGTCCTCGTCGGACAGCGCGAGCAGGTGGTCCGTGGTCCGGAGCACGACCCCCTCGACGTGCTCGACCACCGAGAACGGAACGCCCAGCACCTCCGCCCCGGCCAGGACGACCGCGCCGGCGACCGGAACCCGGCTGCCGGCGAGGGCTGCCACGACCTGGTACTCGCGGCCCATGTCGTGCGCCGACGGGGTGAGCCCGCCCAGCGGCGGGCGGCGCAGCACCCACTTGTGCCGCCCGTCCATGAGCAGGTATGTCAGGTTCGACCGGCCCCCTTGCAGCAACTCGGCGGTGAGGTGGCCGGTGAACTCGGGCACGCGCTCGGCGAAGAACCGTTCGAGCGCGGGAAGGTCCAGGCCGTCGATCGCGGACGGGGCCGGGCCGGTCACCGTGCCGCCTGCGCGTCATGCCGGCGCAGCACCCGCCTGGCGATGGCCCAGCGGTGGGTCTCCGACGGTCCGTCATAGATCCTGAAGGGGCGGACTTCTCGCAGGTAGCGGCTCAGCAGAACGTCGCCGGAGATGCCGAGCGCACCACAGATCTGCACGGCGCGATCGACGACGCGCCAGATCGCCTCCGCGCAGAAGGTCTTGGCGATCGCGGTGGACTGTGACGCGGATTCCTTCCGGTCGAGCTCCCAGCACGCCCGGAGGATGAGGCCGCGCGACGCGGCGATGTCGATCTCGTTGTCGGCGATCATCTGCTGAACCATGCCGAGCTCGCCCAACCGCGACCCGAACAGCCGCCGCTCCGCCGCCCGCGCCACGGCGATGTCCTGCGCCCGCCGTGCGATGCCCAGCCAGCGCATGCAATGCGTCATACGGGCGGGTCCCAGCCTGACCTGGGCGTGGCGGAAACCCTGGTCGACCTGACCGAGCACCGCGTCCTCGCCGACCACGCAGTTGTCGAAGACCAGCTCGACGTGCCCCCCGTACAGGCTCTCGTCGAGAGTGTCGATGTGCCGGACCGTCTTCATGCCGGGGTTGCCGGCATCGACGAGGAACATCGTCGCGCCACCCGCTTCGCCCTGCCGCCCTGAGGTTCTCGCCATGCAGATCGCGAAACCCGCACCGTCCGCGCCGGTGATGAACCACTTGTGGCCGTCGATACGCCACCCTTCGTCCACTCGCGTGGCACAGGTGGAGAGCGCGCTCGGATCCGACCCCGCGCCGGGGGCCGGCTCGGTCATCGCGAAGCAGGAGCGAACCTCGCCCGCGGCGAGAGGCCGCAGGTAGCGTTCCTTCTGCTCGCCGGTGGCGATGGCCTCGAGCATGTGCATGTTGCCTTCGTCGGGCGCCGCGATGTTGAGCGCCAGCGGTCCCAGGAGGGAGTAGCCGGCCTCCTCGAACACCGCCGCCCGGCCGAGCATGTCCAGCCCGAGCCCGCCGTACTCCCGCGCGACGTGCGGAGCGAAGATCCCGGCCTGCTTCGCGGCCTGCTGCAGCTGCTGGCGGACCTCCTCCGACCGTACGACGCCACGATGTCGCTCTTCGACGGGCATCACCACCTCGCGGATGAACGTCGCGGTACGCCGGGCGACATCGGCGACGGCTGTACCGGGGGCAAGGTCGACGGCCATGGAGCCTCCCATGTGGCTAATCATCGTTAGCCGAACTGTAGCGCGCAACCACGGCTGTGCAAGGCCCAAGGGCTAAGATGCGTTAGCTGAAGGGAGGCGCTGTGGACAGGCTCGATCACATCCGTGCGGTAGCGCTGGAGTTGTTCGCCGGCAAGGGGTACGAAGCGACCACGATGGCCGACATCGGTGCCATGGTGGGGATGCGCGCGCCCAGCCTGTACAAGCACGTCAACTCCAAGCAGGATCTGCTCGCCGAGATCATGGCCGTGACGATGCGGGAGCTGCTCGCCGCCAACCGTGCGGCGGTCGCGACCACGACCGACCCCGTCGAGCGCCTGCGGCGGGCGAGCGAGGCCCACGTCCGCTATCACGCCCGGCACCGGCGTGAAGCGTTCGTCGGGAACCGGGAGATCCGCAGTCTTGTCGAGCCTCATCGCGGTCTCGTGCTCGACCTGCGCGCCGAGTACGAGACCTGCTTTCGCGATCTCGTACGAGCGGGGATGACCGCGGGCGTGTTCTCCGTGACCTCGGAGCGGCTCGCGTCCTACGCGATCCTCGACCTCGGCATGGGATTGGCGGCCTGGTACCGCGATGACGGCGAGCACAGCGAGGACGCCGTCGTGTGGCAGTACAGCGAGTTCGCGCTCCGCATCGTGGGCTCAGGATACTGATCGGCTTTCTGGTGACCGCGACAAGAACCAGGAGCCGAGACTTGAATTGAATTGAGTTTGGTCTATCGTGGCACGCGGATGGCAAGCACCCCCGCCGACCAGCCGATCCGGACAGAGGAGAGCCGCGTGAGCGCAGAGGAGACCGATCTGCTGATCATCGGTGCGGGCATGGCGGGGCTGACCGCCGGTGCCCGCGCGGCACGCGATGGACTGTCCGTGGTGATCGTCGAGATCAGCGAAGACGTCGGCGGATCCGCCCGCTTCGCCGGGTACGCCTGGACTGCCCCGAGCCACCACGTCATGGATGAGCACAATCCCCACGGAGACGTCTCGCTGAAGCGCACGCTGGTGGACCGGTTCGCCGAGGGCATCGCGTGGATCCGCTCCATCGGCGTCGAGGCCGAGGCCGCGCAACGCATCCTCAGCTTCGGCCGCGGGCACCGGTTCGACACCAACCACTACGTCGACACCTGCCGTCGGCTCATCCTTCAGGGCGGTGGCGAGCTGCTGCTCAACACCGACACCGAACACCTGGTGGCGGAGCACGGGGTCGTGGTCGGAGCGCGACTGAGGTCAGCCGACGGCACGTCGAGGGAGGTCCGGGCCCGCTCGACGCTCATCGCGACCGGCGGATTCCAGGGCGACCTCGGACTCCGAACCGCTCACGTGCACCCGCACGCCGACCGCATGGAGTTGCGCTCGAATCCCCACAGCCGCGGCGGCGGCTACCGTCTGGCCACCCAGGTCGGCGCGGCCACCGGCCATGAGAACGCCGGCTTCTACGGCCACCTCATCCCCAGCGGCCTGTCCTTCGCCGATCCGTCGGATTTCGTGGACCTCTCGCTCTACTACAGCGAGCACGCGCTCCTGTTCAACCTGGACAACGAGCGGTTCGTGGATGAGACGAAGGGCGACCACCTCACGACCATGGCGTTGCTGGAGCAGCCCGAGAGTCGAGGTCTCCTCGTTGCCGACGCCCGGGTGTTCCGCGACTGGGTCCTCGGCTCCTACGTCGAGGGAGCCGTCGCCGTCGACAAGTTCGCCCTGGCGAGCAAGCGAGGAGGCCGCGTCGGAGTCGCCGAGGACCTGGACGAGCTGGCCTTCCTGCCCGAGGAATGGGGCTACAGAGGCAAGGCCGTCCGCGACGGCGTCGAGGCGTTCAACGAGCGCGCTTCGGCAGGGCTGGAGCTGCGGCCCGGCCGGGAACTGGACCGCCTCCCGCTCGACGAGGCGCCGTACTACGTCATCGAGACGGTGCCGGCCATCACCTTTCCGTTCCACGGTCTGCGCGTCGACGACCACGCCCGCGTCCTGCGCGGGGACGGCGAACCGCTCGGCGGACTCCTCGCGGCGGGGTCGGACGTCGGCGGCCTGTGGCACCGCGCCTACGCCGGCGGTATCGCCGCGGCTCTCGTCTTCGGGCTCACCGCGGCCGACACCGCCATGAAGGCGGCGGCGACGGGAGATTCCCGGTGAAGGACCCTGCTTCCGCGCGCGGAATTCACCCTGCGGTCATCGATAAGGAGCCACCCATGACCACCGAAACGCCCCTGCTCGACGCGTGGTTCGCCACGATGGACTCCGACGAGCCGGAACGTGTGCTCAAGAAGATCACCGATGACTTCCAGATGTCAGTGGTGTTCTCCAAGGGAGACGCCCAGACCGCCGAGTTCTGCGGCGACCGTGCGGGCCTGGTCGGCTACCTTGCGCAACGCGAGAAGAACACGCTCGTCCATCACCTGGTCCGGGCCGCGGCCGTCGGCGACGTGGAGCTGGGGTTCGGGCTGGTGACGCGGGACGGCCGGTTCGAGGCGTCGTTCAACGTGAGCGCGCTCGTGGATCCCGCGTCCGGCAAGTGCCGGCGACTGCTGATCTGCCGGACACCTGAGATCGCCTTTCCCCTGAGCGACCAGCGATCGAAGGGCACCACGGCATGACCGGAACCACCAACGGCCGATTCGAGGGGATGATCGCGCTGGTCACCGGGGGCGGCTCCGGAATCGGCGCCGCGGTCGTCCGGCAGCTCGATCGCGAGCAGTGCGCCGCGATCTATGTGGCCGACGTCAACGAGGTCGGAGCGCGTACGGTGGCCGCGACGACCAAGTCCGGCCGTCCGGTCGCTTTGGACGTCACCGTCGCCGCCGCCGTCGAAGCGCAGGTCGAACGGATCGTCGAAGCACACGGCCGGCTCGATGTCGTGGTGAACACCGCGGGGGTCGACGACCCGCGCGCCAAGGAGCGGATCCTGGCCGCCCAGCAGTCAGGGGAGCCGCTCGACGTGTTCCGGCATCTCGAGGACGAACAGTGGCGCCGGGTCATGGCGATCAACCTCGACGGGTCGTTCCACGTCCTGCGTGCCGCCGTGCGCGCGATGATCCCGGCGGGTCGCGGCGCCGTCGTCATGGTCGGATCGTCGGCGGCCTTCGACACGCTGACGGGCTACGCCCACTACGCGGCGTCCAAGGCGGGCGTACACGCGCTCGCGCAGTCGGTGGCCAAGGAGGCGGCGGCGTTCGGCGTACGGGTGAACGTCGTCGCGCCAGGTCCCGTGGACACCCCCATGGCGGCCCGAACTCCCGCGGCCGTCAGGCAGGCGATGGAAGCGTCGGGACCGGTGGGGTACGCCTCCCCGGAAGAGCTCGCGGACAACATCCTGTACCTCGCTTCCCCCGGCGCCTCGAACGTGGTGGGTGCCGTGCTGCTGAGCAACGGCGGGCGATTCACCGTCTGAAACCGCCTCCGCCACTTGTTTCCATCCAGTGACGCATGAACGACCGGCCCGTCGAGGACCGGCCGAAGAGGAGATTGCCGTGAAAGCTCGACTGTCCGGACGCGTAGCCCTGGTCACCGGCGCGACCGGCGGAATCGGTGAGGCCGTCATCCGCCGGTTCGCCGAGGAGGACGCGACGGTCGTGATCACCGACGTGGACGCGGGACGCTGTGAAGAGGCCGCCGAGCAGGTCACGGCGGCCGGTGGACGCGCTTTTGGCCTGGGCCTCGACGTCACCGACGAGCAGGCCTGGGAGGCGGTGGTGAACGAGGTGGACGGGCGGTTCGGCGGCATCGCCGTACTGGTCAACAACGCCGGCATCGCCAAGATGACGAACGTGGAGACGGAGACGCTGGAGACCTGGGAAGCGGTCATCGCGGTGACCCAGCGCGGGGTCTGGCTCGGGATGAAGCACGTCGGTCCGGTGATCGAGCGTTCCGGCGGGGGCTCGATCGTCAACGTCTCGTCGATCTTCGGCACGATCGGCGGATTCGGCGGGCAGTTCTCCTACCACGCCGCCAAGGGCGCGGTCCGGCTGATGACGAAGAACGCGGCGCTCTACTGGGCGACGCGCGGGGTCAGGGTCAACTCGGTGCACCCGGGATTCATCGAGACCCCGCTGTCACGCAAGCTCTGGCGGGGGACGCCCCGGCTCGACCTGATGGTCGACAACACCCCGATGGGACGGTTGGGCAGCACCGACGAGGTCGCCAACGCCGCGCTCTTCCTCGCCTCCGACGAGGCGAGCTTCATCACCGGTTCCGAGCTGTACGTCGACGGCGGCTACACCGCCCGCTGAGGCTGGCTACGGTGGCGCGGACCGGACGCCGATCACGCCAGGCCTCCCTCCACCGGCGCGGACCAGCATCCGATCACTGTGCGCCGCCGTCCGCTCGCGTGTATCTGCCCACCTCGCCGTCGAGCGCCACGATCACCTGTCCGCGCGCCACGAGGACGTCGAGGTGGGCGACCGTCTCGTTGATCGCGAGCATCTGATTGAAGTCGTCCAGGCCGGCGAAGGGCACCTCTCGCCGGGTCCAGGTCAGCTGCCGCGCGACCGCGTACCCGTCGAGGGTCCGCGTGCCGAGAGCCCGCAGTGCCTGTGCCAGCCGTACGTCATGATGGGCCAGCAGCTCGGCGACGCGAGCATGGGCGCTCTGGGTGACCGGACCGTGCGCGGGCAGCAGCCGCGCGTCGGCGAAGCGGGTCATCAGCCGCAGCGAATCGAGGTAGTCGGCCAGGGGGCGCTCGGACTCGCCGAGCTCGAAGCCGATGGACGGCGTGATGTGCGGCAGGACGTGGTCACCGGCGAACAGCAGACCCGCCCCTTCGTCCAGGTACACCACGTGCCCCTTGGTGTGGCCGGGCGTGGGGATGACATGCAGAGCCCGCCGGCCGAGCTCGAGAACGCCCGCGCCGAGCCAGTCGTCCGGCGCTTCCCAGTCGCTCGCGGTGAAACCACCGTGGTCAATGCCCGACAGCCGGTCGGCGAGGTCGCCGGCGCCGCCACGGCGGAGCACTCGCAGCGAGGTGACCGGCACGTCGCTGCGCACCTCGCCCAGCAGCTCCAGGCCCTGCCGCTCGCCGGCACCGAGATACACCCGCGACCCCAGCAGCCGGCGCAACGCCACGGCCTGCGTGTAGTGATCGCGATGGACGTGGGTGACGAAGATCTTCGTGATCTGACCCAGGTCGTACCCCACCGAAGCCATGGCCTTCTCAAGGGCCCGGCGGGATTGGGGCAACGCCCAGCCGCCGTCGATCATGACGATGCCGTCGTCCTCTTCGAGCAGGTAGACGTTGACGGCACGCAGCCCGTCACCCGGAAGCGGCAGTGGAACGCGGTGCACTCCGGACTGGATCAGCTCCGCTCCGGACTCGGCCCACTGGCCCCCCCGGGCAGGTGCCGTCACTTCTCCGCCAGGCCGGCGAGCAGGTCACGGGCGAGGTCACGGGCGCCGGCTCGGGAGATCTTGCCGACCGTGGTCTGCGGCAGCTCGTCGACGGCGAACACGAACTCGGGCCACTTCGCTTTGGAGAGCCCCACCTCCCGCAGATGCCGGCTGATCTCATCGAGCCCGATCCCGCCTCCGTCGGCGGAGGTCACCAGCGCGGCCACCCGTTCACCGAGAATCTCGTCGGGCACCGGCACCACACAGGCCTGCGAGACGTCCGGATGAGACGCGACGGCGCGCTCCACCTCGGTGACGTCGATGTTACGGCCGCCGCGGATGATCACGTCCTTCTCCCGGCCCATGACGCTGACGGTCCCGTCCTCGTTGGTCATCATGAGATCACCGGTCGGGAAGAACCCGTCCGCGGTCAGCTCCGGAGGGTCCAGCCTGCCCTCATGCGCGTACCCGAGGAACAGCGACGGCCCGCGCACCTGGGCCCGGCCGACCTCACCCCGCCGCACCTCACGGCCATCCTGGCCGACCACCCGAAGCTCGGTGCCGGGAAACGGACGGCCGTCACGGCCGAGCCGGATCTCCACCGGCTCCTCCGGCGACGGCGAGGTGTGGCCCAGGCACTCCGACATCCCGAACACCCGCAGGATCCTGGTGCCCAGCGACTCCTCGGCCCGGGTCATGGCCGCCACGTCCATCGGACCGCCACCGACGGTGATCGAACGTACACTCTGGAGCACCCGCGACCCGGAAGCGGCGGCGCCCAGCTGGAGCGACATGGTCGGCACGCACATGGTCCAGCGCACCCGCGTCTCGGCCATCCGGGCCAGCACCGCGGCGGGGTCCCATTTGCGCCACAGGACCAGCGGACCGCCCAGCGACAGGGCCAGGAAGACCCCGAAACAGTACGCCGCGGTGGACGACAGCGGCACGATCGCCGCGATCGCGTCCCCGTGGCGCAGGCCGTTGACGGCGATGGTGTGCGAGCAGGCGTACCGCAAGGCGTCCTCGGACTGCACCACCCCCTTGGGCCGCCCCGTCGACCCGGAGGTCAGCCCGATCAGCGAACCTCCGGACCACCGCGAGACGTCCCGTGGCCCATCGCCTGACCAGGCCGCCCAGCCGTCCAGCACCTCGTGCCGGCCCGCGCCGGCCATCAGGGCGGGCACGGCCCACTCCTCAAGGGCGGAGGGTTCGGCGACCACGGCGTCGGGCCGGATGTCCTCGAAGGCCGCAGCGAACTCGGCGCCGGTCGTGTGCCGGTTGACCACCGCCAGCACGCCGCCGCTCATCCCCGCGGCCAGGCTCGCCGCGACGGTCCGCCACGAGTTGTCGGCCTGCACCAGCACGGTTCCGGCTCCGCCCGGGCCGGCCACGGCGTCCGCGAGCCCGGCCGCATGAGTGAGCAGCTCGCGTGCGGTGTGACTACCCGAATCGTCGATGACGGCCACGGCATCCGACTCCTCGGCCCGCCGCCGGAACTCACTCACTACCTGTCGCATACCGCTTTCCTCGCCTCACTCACGTTGGTCAGCCCGTGAACATTTCCTTCTCGGTGCCCATCACGGCGAGTCGGCGACCCCTCATGTCGCCGACCTGGGCGACCGCCGCAGCCCACTCGGGGCTGTCCAGCGCCTGCCGGAGGTCTTCCGCGCTGTCGAAGCTGAGCACCGACACCCCGTCCCAGCCCTCGGAACGGGTGTCGAACGCCGCCTCGATCTCGGTGTGCCGCCACGCCCGCAGGCCCGGAAGCCGATAGGTGAGCTCCGCGTGCTCGACCCGCCACCATGCGATGAACTGCTCGTGGGTCCACTCCGGCGGCCGCGCGGCCAGCAGCACGAGGTTGTACATGAGGTCTCTCCTCTACTGATCGGCGGCCGGCCAGTCCAGCAGCTCGAACGAGGTCGTGAAGAAGGACTGGTAGCGGAGCATCTTCCCGTTGGCCGACACGACGGCCGCGGAGTGGAACGTTCCGGTGGGCTTGCCCGACTCGACGACCACCCCGTAGACCATCTCGAGGTTCCCGTCGACCGCCGAGCGGAGGACCTTGTGCACCCGCTCGACCGCGTTGCGGCCGGAGATGTACCGGGCGAAGTCCTCCTTGGACTGTCCGCTCACCTGGCGGCCGGGGAGAGCGAGCAGGAACCGGAAGTCCGGCTCCACGCACTCGAGCGCCTTCTCCGGGTCCTGGCTGTCCATACAGGCCATGTACTCTCGCAGCACCATGATCTTCGATCCTCCTCAGCGTCCGTCAAGGAAAGCAGGTGAGCCGGTGTCACCGGTCAGGGGGTGTGAAGAAGTCGCCTTCCGCCACGAACTGGCCACCCTTCACGACCACCTTCTGCACGCTGCGGGTCCCGAGGTGGTTGGCGGCGCTGAAGTTCATGACCGGCGCGACACCAGGGTCGATCTTGCCCGCCTTCTCGTACGCCTGGACGAGCGACTGCGAGGTGACCGGGCCTTGTACAGTCTGCGCGATCTGGACGAAGACCTTGGCCGAGGCCCACCCCCACAGAGCGATGAAGTCGGCGGCCTGCTTCGGCTCGTACTTGGCCATCGCGTCGCGGAACTCCTTGACCGACGGATCGCTGTCGCTCGGCGCCTTGACCAGCTGCACCGCCTTGAAGCCTTCCGCGGCGTCGCCGGCGAGGGTGAGCGTGGAGGCCGCCGCGGTGGGCGCGTAGCCGTAGGTGGGTACGGACAAGCCCTGCAGCTTGGCCTCCTTGAGGAAGGCCGCGGCCTCCGGCGAGGCGAGGATCACGATCACCGCGTCGGGCTTCTTGGCCTTCACCTGCGTGATCGTCGGGCTCCAGTCGGTGGACTGGAACTTCACCGACAACAGCTCGGCGCTGCTGCCCGGACTGACCTTCTGCAGGACGGGCCCGACCTGCTTGGCCACGTTGACGAACGCGGCCGGGTCGCTGTGCACGACCAGTACCTTCTTCGCGCCGTCCTCCGCCGCCCAGGCCGCCAGCGCCGCCGCCTGGTCCTCGTAGAGGGTCTGGACCCCGAACAGGCCGGGACGAGGCGGGGTGTACCAGGTGGCGGCGCCGCCCAGCTCGTTGAGAATCGGAATCTTCGACTGCTGCAGGACGAAGGGGAAGCTCGCCTCGCCCTGCGCGGTGCCGTTGGCGGCGACGATGGCCACGACCTTGTCCTGGCCGATCAGCTCCCGGGCGATCTGGACGGTCTGCTGGGGGTCGAAGGCGTTGTCCTTGACGATCCAGTTGATCTTGCGCCCGTTGATGCCGCCCTTGTCGTTGATCATCTTGAAGTAGGCGTCGGCGCCCGCGCGCTGCGGGACACCGGAGGCGGCCACGGGACCGGTGAGCGGATACCAGGCGCCGATCTTGATCTCTTTGTCGTCCGCGGCGTTGGAGCCACCGCCACCGCAGGCGCTCGTGGCGAGGACGAGGGCCGCGACACAGGTGGTGAGAAGGTGCGTTGAATGGAGGCGCATGACGTACTCCCACAACTGAGTTCAGTTCAGTTTACGGGACTCTATCGTCGCGCTCACACTCGGGCAATAGCCTGATGAGCCGAACGTGGTGGTTTTGTCCCGACACAGAGCGACCGGCACGACCCTCCACACGGGTCATGCCGGTCGTCGGACCACTGGCTACGGTGCGACCATCCGCACGCAGCAGTCTTCGGTCAGCTCGCTCACGTCGGACAGAGTCACCGGACCTCTGGGGCGATACCAGCGCCAGACGCTCACGATCATGCCGAGCATGTTCAGGGCCAGCGTGTGCGCGTCACGGTGGACGAAGGCGCCCTCGTCCATCCCCCGCTGGAGCAGTGCGGTCCAGGCGTCCTCGATGCCATGGACCAGCTCACGAGCGGCGAGCCGCTCGGCCTCCTCCTTCTTCGAGCTGCGCGGCACCGCGAGAATCGCCAGGTTGTTCTGCAGGATCCGCATCTGCGCCACGTCGCGTTCGGACACCGTGTACGCCGAGCGCACCGCTTCCCGCAACGCCTCCATCGGGTCCGGCTGGCCGTCGGTCGCCTTCACGAACATCTCCAGCGAACGCTGAAGCTCAAGCCGCATGATCGTGAGCAGGCAGTGGGCCTTCGACTCGAAGTAGTGATAAAGGGCGGTCTGCCCGATTCCTACCTGATCAGCAACCACCGACCACTTGGTGGCGTCGTAGCCGTTCTTGCCGAAATTCTTGATCGCAGCCGTCAGGATGGCCCTGCGTTTGGAACGGGGACCTTCGTCCGGCTCCGTGATCTTCGCTGTCGTCATCACCCCACCCCCGACAATCGCGCCGAGCAACGTCGCGGCCCGGCCAGAATTCCCTGGTCAACCTGATTTGAACTCGGTTCTAGTCCCATTCCAGGTCATCATACTCGCAAGAACGCCCCTGCCCTGGTCGAGCTCGGGTTCTCGCGGCAGGCCGTCAAGATCGCAGGTCCCGATGGCGCGAGAACGCGCGCTACCGCTGGCAGGGATTGCCGGGCCCCTTGGTGGACCAGTCCATGGGCTGGGAGAGGCCGCCGCTCGTCGGCGTGACCGCGCCGGCCGCCGTGCGGAAGCAACCGGCTCTCAGGAGCGGCAGGCTCACCGAGGACGGCCACGCCGGGCCGCGCTGAATCCGGTAGGTGCCACCGGCCACGCTGGCCCGCGCGGGAGCGGTGAGAGCACACGGAAGGATGTTGAACCCCGCACAGGCGGAATCGGGCGTCTGGGTCGTGAGGGTGAGACGGAGTGAATGTCCCGGAAGCACCGCCCACAGACGGGGGTGGAGCGCGATGTCGAAGCGGGTCACCGCACCGGGCGTGAGGTAGTCGTCGCCGGTCTGCCGGGTGAAGGGGCGGATGATCGTCCCGTTCCGGTCGCGCCAGCTCTTGGCGGGATCCAGGGCACGCTGACTGCCGAGGACCGCCCCGAACGTGATGGGCACCGCCGTCCCGTCGGGCGCGACGTCGGCGAGGGTGGCGATCAGTTGGAGGTTGGTGTTGCTGGAACTCGCGTACACGGCCGCGCTGACGGGTCCCGCCAGGGTGGCGCCGTCCGCGAGGGGAGGCGTCGAGTACGTGAGCGTGCTGCCCGCCACGCTCGGCTGGGCCCACGCGATCGGGTCACTGCCCCTTGACGATCGGGACGACTCGAGCGCTCCGTTCGCGTGGAGATAGTAGGTGGTGTAGTCCGGGACGATCGGGTAGTGCGCCGCGTTGATCCAGCGGTCCGTGCCTAGCTCGTACAGGTGCATCGGGGTGTCGGTGCGCTCGATGCCGGTGTTCGCGCGCTTCAGCCACGTGTCGTACCACTCGAGCATGATGGTGTTGTCGAGGCCCTGACCGTGTCCCCACGGACCGACGATGATCTGGTAGCGACCGGTGGTCGGCTGCCTGGGATCCATCGCGGCCTGGACGGGGCGGTCGTGGTAGGCGTTCTGCAGCGCCGTGTAGAACTCGGTCGCGCCCCGGATGACGACGTCGTCCCATCCGCTCCAGAGCAGGGCGGGGATGTCGTTGTCCACGATGCTCTGGGCGAAGGTGACGGGCTGGCGGGCCCGCCAGAAGTCCCTGCTGTAGGCGGCGTCACCACCGCTCTCGATGTTCGCGACCAGATCGGCGAAGAAGGCCTTCGCCGAGGGCGTGTCGCCCACGGAGGCGGCCGCGCGGCGCAGGAACGGGAAGTCTCCGGTCAAGATCCCGTTCACCAGGAAGGTCTCCCGGAGGTAGTCCTGCGCGGTACACGTGGGAATGATCGCTTTGAGGGGTGAGCCGCGGCCGACGTCGGCGGCGGTGTAGAGCTGGGTCTCTCCGGCATAGGAGCAGCCATATCCGCCGACGATGCCGTTGGAGCCGTCCAGTTCGTGGGCCGCCCAGTCGACGGTCCGCACACCGTCTCGGTGATCCCGTGCCGACACGTACCCGAACTCGCCGCCCGACGTGCCGGTGCCTCGCGATCGAACGGTCGCGAAGATGTAGCCGTACGGGACGAAGAAGGAATTGACGTCATCCGTGTACGGCGTCTGCTGCAAGATCACCGGAAACCGGCCGACGGCACGCCGGCCGGTGGCGGGATCGGTCGGGTAGGCCACTGTGGCCGTGAGCGTCACACCGTCGTCCATCCGCACAGGGACGTTCGACGCGATCGTCGTTCCATAGCGGGCGGGTCCCGGCTCCCATCGCCCGCCCGGCCAGGGTGTCGACGCTTGGCGATCGGCCCGCGCGGGCGCCCCGCCCCCGGCGAGCATTCCCGTGGTGAGCAGGCCTGTGAGTAGAGCGGAGCACGCCCGTCGACGCCACGAAGCGCCCATCATGCACCATCCTCGATCAGTCTTTCCCGAACTGAACTCACTTAGGCTAGCAACGAGGGCCGCGAGCGGTACAGGTCGCCCGTCGATCACCGCTGCCATACGTGCGCTCGCCTGGGGCGGCACGAGACCTGTACAGCAAAATTGAATTCAGTTAGGGTTCAGCGATACTGCGAATGAGGAGGCCACCCATGCCGTTCGTTCTCATCCATGGCGCCGGCTTCGGCGCGAACTGCTGGGACGAGCTGATCCCTCACCTGGACGCGGAGGCGCTGGCGGTCGACCTTCCCGGCCGCGGGACCAGGGCGGGAGTCGAGCTGAACACGGTCACGCTCGCGGACTGCGCCGACGCGGTCCGGCAGGACGTCGAGGCGAAGGATCTGCGAGACGTGGTGCTGGTCGGTCACTCCTTCGCGGGAGTGACCGTGCCGCGTGTCCTGGACCTCATACCAGACCGGATCCGGCATGTCGTTCTCGTGTCGGGCGTGGTGCCTCCCGACGGGTCCCGGGTGCTCGACCAGATCGATCCCGGCGTACGGGATCTGGTCGAGCAGTCCATCGCCGGCGGCGTCTACCACCAGACCCGCGAGGGCGCCGCCGCGATCCTGTGCGAAGACATGGACGAGGCGACCACCGTGTCCACGTTGGATCGGCTGATCGACGACTCGGCCGCTCTGCTGAGCGAAACCGTGGACCTGAGCGGCTACCGGCGCGAGATCCCGCGCACGTACCTGCACCTCACACGGGACAAGTGCTACGTCGAGGAGCTCCAGCAGCGATCCATCGCGCTGCTCCGGCCGGACGTCGTCGATCTCGACACCGGCCACCTGGCGATGATCAGCGCGCCCGGAAAGCTGGCCGCCGTCCTCAACGCCATTCACGGCTGATCGCCGGGCCGGCCCGCCGCGATGCCGGCGGGCCGGCTCTCATACCCGCTCGACGATCGTGGCGTTCGCCATCCCGCCTCCCTCGCACATCGTCTGCAGGCCGTACCGTCCGCCGGTACGGCGAAGCTGGTGCACCAGGGTCGTCATCAGCCGCGCTCCTGTGGCGCCCAGCGGATGGCCGAGCGCGATGGCTCCGCCGAACGCGTTGGTCCGTTCGGGGGCGGCGCCGGTCTCCTTCTGCCAGGCCAGCACCACCGAGGCGAACGCCTCATTGATCTCGATCAGGTCCATGGCGTCGATGGACAGCCCGGCGCGGTCCAGAATCTTCTCGGTGGCCGGGATGGGTCCGGTGAGCATGTAGATCGGGTCCGAGCCCACCACGGCCATGCTGTGGACCCGGGCCAGCGGCGTGAGCCCGTGTCGGCGCACCGCGTCCTGCGAGGCGACGAGCAGTGCGGCGGCGCCGTCCGAGATCTGGCTGGACACCGCGGCGGTCAGCAGGCCGCCCTCGGTGAGCGTCCTGAGCCCCGCCATCTTCTCCAGAGTGGTGTCGGCCCGCGGTCCCTCGTCAGCCTCCAGGCCGAACGCCGGCACCACCTCGTCGGCGAAGACCCCGTCCGCCCATGCGGTGATCGCGCGCCGGTGGCTGTTCATGGCGAACCGCTCCATGTCCTCCCGCGAGACCTTCCACATCCGCGCGATCAGCTCGGCGCCGCGGAACTGCGACACTTCCTCCTCGCCGAAGTGGGTTCGCCAGCCCTCCCCGTCGTACGGCGTCCCCATGCCCTCGCGTTCGCCCACGACGGCCGGGCTCGCGATGGGCACCAGGCTCATGACCTCGACGCCGCCCGCGACGACGAGGTCGGCGGTGCCGGACATGACCGCTTGAGCGGCGAAATGGACGGCCTGCTGCGACGAGCCGCACTGCCGGTCGACGGTCGTGCCGGGCACGTGCTGGGGGAGCCCCGCGGCCAGCCATGACGTACGGGCGATGTTCCCCGTCTGCGCCCCTATCTGGCTGACGCAGCCGAAGTAGACGTCATCGACGGCCCCGGGGTCGATCCCGGTTCGGGTGACGAGCGAACGCAGGACATGGGCGCCCAGGTCGGCGGGGTGGACCTGGCTGAGCGCTCCCTTGCGGCGGCCGACAGGGGTACGGACGGCATCGACGATGAAGGCTTCGGCCACAGTTTTCTCCGGTCATTCGGTGGGGTGGGGAAAGGAGAACCGAGCAGGACGCTTGCCCAGGAAGGCGGCGACGCCTTCGACGCCCTCGAAGGACGCCGCCGTCTCGGCGAGCGAGCGGGCCTCACGGTCCAGGTGCGGGTCGAGGTCGCCGGACAGGGCGGCGGAAACGAGCCGCCTGGTCGCGCCGATGGCCTTGGTCGCACCCAGAGTGAGCGCGGTGGCCACCCGTCGCGCTTCCTCCGGCAACCGTTCGGCGGCCACCACGGACGTCACGAGCCCCAGGTCGGCCGCTTCCCGCGCGGAGATCCGGCGATTGGTGAGCAACAGCTCCAGCGCCCGCTTGGGGCCGACCAGCCGGGGCAGCGACCAGGTCACCCCGGCATCGGGGGAGTACCCGATGCCCGTGTAGGCGAGCATGAACGTCGCGTCGTCCGCCGCGACGGTGAGGTCTGCGGCGGCGGCCAGGCCCACGCCGGCGCCGGCCACCGCGCCCTGGACCTGCGCGACGAGCGGTGCGTCCATCCCGGCGAAGATCCGCAGGGCTCCGTGCAGCGCGTCGGTCACCTCCATGAGATGTTTCTTGAGCGCTTCACCCCGCAGCGAGGAGAACTCGCGCAGGTCGCCGCCGACGCAGAAGGATCGCCCCTCACCACGCAGCAGGACGGCCCGGACGTTCTCCACCGTGCAGGCCCGGGCGGCGTCGCGCAGCCCGCGCGCCAGGCTCAGATCGATGGCGTTGCCGCGGGCGCCGCGGCACATGACGATGTCCGCCACTCCGTCCAGAACCTCGATCGTGACGGTCGCGCTCATCGTGCCGTCCAGCCGCCGTCGACGACCAGGACCTGGCCGGTGCAGTAGGACGAGGCGTCGGAGGCGAGGAACAGCAGGGCACCATCGAGTTCGCCGGTGTCCCCACCGCGGCGCAGCATCGTGTTCTTCTGGACCCACCGGCTGGACCGGTCGTCGGAGAACAACCCCTCGGTCATCTCGGATCTGAACCAGCCCGGCGCCAGCGCGTTGACGCGTACGCCCGCGTGACCCCACTGGCCGGCCAGCTCCCGGGTGAGCCCTATCAGCCCCGCCTTGGAGGCCGAGTAGCTCGCGCCGCCCATCGGAGCTGTGGACACCAGGCCCAGGATCGACGCCACGTTGACGATGCTCCGCCCGGTGCCGGGTGCTTCGCGTTCCATCATGAGGCCGGCCAGGTGGAACGGCGCCACCAGGTTCACCGCGAGGACGTCCGTGAAGTCCTGCGGGCTCTCGTCCTGTGCGCGAAGCTCGCCCGGGATGCCGGCGTTGTTGATCAGAACGTCGAAGCGACCGGTGTCCGCCATCGCCGTCGCGACCAGCCGTTCGCGATCCTCCTCACGGCTGACGTCGCAGGCCACCGGGTGGATGCGGGAGTCACCCGCCGCCAGCTCCGCCAGCCGGTCGATCCGCCGGGCCGCCGCGAACACGGTCGCTCCGGCGGCGGCGAGGACGGTCGCGAAGCGGGCGCCCAGCCCCGAGGAGGCACCGGTGACCACGGCCGTCCGTCCGCGCAGGGAGAACAGGTCGTCGATCACTCGTCGACCCCGATCGGCAGGACCGTGGCGCCGCCGTCGATGACGAGGGTCTGGCCGGTGATCCAGGACGAGGCGTCCGAGGCCAGGAAGAGCGCCGCGTTGGCGACGTCCTCGGGGGTGCCCAGCCTGCGCAGTGGGAGCTTCGCGGTGAGGATGGACTCGCGCGCCTCCCAGACGGCACGCGCCAGCTCGGTCTTGATCAGGCCCGGTGCGATGGCGTTGACGCGCGCCTTGGGGCCGAGCTCGTAGGCGAGCTGGCGCGTCATGTGCATCATGGCGGCCTTGGTGGCGTTGTAGTAACCGATGTGCGGGTCGACGATCAGCCCGCCCACCGACGCGATGTTGATGACGGCACCGCCGTGCTCGGCCATCGCGGCCTTCCAGGCACAGCTGGTCCACGCGATCATCCCGTACTGGTTGACCCGCACCGTCTTCTCCGCGCGGGGCAGGTCGAGGTCGAGCAGGTCGCCGTGGTACGGGTTGGTGGCGGCGTTGTTGACCAGGATGTCGAGTCGGCCGAACCACTCCATCGTCTGGTCGACGCAGCGCTGGGCCTGGTCCGGCTCGCCGGCGTTGGCCACGACCGTGCGCACGTCCCCGCTCGCCTCGACGCGCAGCAGCTCGGTACGGGCGGCGGCCAGCCCCTCCGGTTTGCGCGCGGCGATGACCACGTGCGCGCCGGCGCTCCGGTAAGCCTGCGCGATCCCCAGCCCGATGCCCCGGGACCCGCCGGTGATCACCGCGACTCGGCCGTCGAGCACGTTCATGCCGCCCCCTTCTTGGTGTACTTGGCCAGCTCCTGGCGGGCGACGGTACGCAGGTGCACCTCGTCGGGCCCGTCGGCGATGCGCAACGCCCTGGTGATCGCGAACAACCGGGCCAGGACGGTGTCGTCGCTGACCCCGGCCGCGCCGAACGCCTGGACGGCCCGGTCGACCACCCGGTGGGCCACCTCCAGCGCCGCCACTTTGATCGCCGCGACCTCCATGCGGGCCGCGGCGTTGCCGATGGTGTCCATCAACCATGCCGACTTGAGCACCAGCAGCCGCAACTGCTCGATCTCGATCCGGCTGCGTGCGATCCACTCCCGCACCACGCCCTGGTCGGCCAGCGGGCCGCCGAACGCCTCGCGGTCGAGCACCCGCCGGCACATGAGCTCCAGAGCGCGTTCGGCGAACCCGACCGCGCGCATGGCGTAGTGCATCCGGCCGGGTCCGAGCCGTCCCTGGGCGAGCGCGAAGCCGTCGCCTTCGCCGCCGAGCATGTTGGCGGCGGGCACGCGTACGTCCTCGAAGAGCACGTCACCGTGTCCGAGCCGGTCGGTGTAGCCGAACATGGGCAGGTCGCGCAGCACTGTGATGCCCGGGGTATCGCGGGGGATGAGCAGCATGCTCTGCTGACGGTAGGTCGGCGCCTCCGGGTCGGTCACCCCCATGAGGATGATCAGCCGGCAGTCCGGATCAAGGATGCCCGAGGTGTACCACTTATGGCCATTGACGAGGTAGCTGTCGCCGTCGCGGGTGATCCTGGTGCGGAGGTTGCGCGGGTCGGAACTGGCCACGTCGGGCTCGGTCATGGCGAAGCACGACCGGATCTCGGCCGCCAGCAGCGGGCGCAACCAACGCTCCTGCTGCTCGGGGGTGCCGAACAGCGCGAGCAACTCCATGTTCCCGGTGTCCGGGGCGGAGCAGTTGAACACCTCGGGTCCGATGATGGAGCGGCCGGCGAGCTCGGCGAGCGGCGCGTACTCGAGGTTGGTCAGCCCCGCGCCCCAGTCGCCGTGGGACATGAACAGGTTCCACAGACCCTTGGCGCGGGCCTTCTCCTTGAGGTCGAGCATCACGGGAGGAAGGGCGTGCGGGTCGTCGGCGTCGGCGAGCTGCCGGTCGTACACGATTTCGGCGGGGTAGACGTGCTGCTCCATGAACGATCCCAGCCGGGTCTGGAGCTCGCGTGCGCGGGGGGAGAATGCGAAATCCACTTATGTCCCTAGAATGTCGTTCGCGGTGCGGATCATGGCGGCGATCGTCGGCGGCAGCCGTTCCTGGTCCGGGTCGTGGATCCGGCCTTCGCGGTGACGGCGCAGGTTGTGACCCATGATCGCGGCCATCTTCATCCGGGTGAGCGCGCGGAACCAGTCGAGGCCGGGGAGCGGGACGGCGCCCGCGAGGTAGGCGTCCAGCAGCTCCGCCTCGGCCGGCAGCCCGGGGAACTCCCTGCCCAGCGCGGGGAAGTTGCGATGGTCGGCGAACAGCAGGAACCAGCCGAGGTCCGTCCGCGGGTCGCCGATGCTCCAGATCTCCCAGTCCACGACGGCCGCCGCTTCATGCGCCCGGCACAGGACGTTGCCCAGCCGGAAGTCCCCGTGCACCAGGACCGGCGGCAGGTCGTCGGGCACTGCCTGAGCGAGCCGATGGAGCAGGTCCTCGCCCCCGGGGCGGAGTTCGGCGGGAACCGCGCGCATCGTGCGGCTCCACTGTTCGAGCTCGGCGGTCGCGTCGCGGGGCGGCGGCGCGTCCAGCGTCAGGGAGGCGATGTCGAGGTCGTGCAACCGGCGCAGTACGCGGGCCGCCTCCACCATGCGGGCGCGGGCGAGTGCCGGGTCGAGATCGTGCTCGTCGAGCACCGGTTCCACGGCCTCGCCGGAGACGAACTCCATGGCGAACCAGGCCGGTTGCCGCTCGTCGACGGCCACGATCTGGGGGACAGGCACCGCCGTGCCGGCCAGCGCCTGGAGCACCCGCGCCTGGCGGAGCATGTCGTTACGGCCCACCGGCCGTTCCGCGTGCGGGACCGCCTTGACGACGTACTTGCGCTCTCCCACCGTGACCACGTAGGTGAGCCCGGAGTGGCCGCCGGCGAGTGTCTCCAGCGGGCCCACCCGCTGGCCTGGGAAAGCGCTGACGACCCGGTCGGCCAGGTCTGGCGAAGCGACGCCGGCGGTCATCGTGACGGCTCCTTGGGCAGGCCGAGCACCCGCTCGGACAGGATGGTGCGCTGGATCTCGTCGGTGCCGCCGGCGATGCTGTAGCCGGGAGCGCCCAGCAGTTGCTCGGTCCAGGCGAAAGTGCCCCACTCTCCGGTGTCGGCGACCAGGCGCGGCCCGAGAAGTTGCAGGACCAGGTCACTGGTGCGGCGCATGGTCTCGGTGGCGTAGAGCTTGCCCACCGACGCCTCGGCGCCCGGTTCGCGACCGGAGACCAGCGCCGCGGTCACGCGGAGCCCGATGACGCGCTGGACGAGCGTGCGTGCGTACAGGTCCGCCGCGAGGTTCTGCTCGTGGCCGGTGAGCGGTCGTGGCAGGTGCCGGGCCAGGTCGAGGGCGCGGTCGGCGTTGTCCAGGCCGAGGGAGCCGGAGTCCAGCCGTTCGGCGGCCAGCACCGTCAGCGTGACCCGCCAGCCCTCTCCGACGGGGCCCAGCCGATCGGTGTCGGGCACCACGACGCCGTCGAGGTAGACCTCGTTGAAGCTGGTCCCGCCGGTCATCTGCCGGATGGGGCGGATGGTGACGCCTGGAGCGTCCATCGGCACCATGAACACGGTGATGCCCGCGTGCTTGCGCACGTCCGGGTCGGTGCGGCACACGGCGACACCCCAGGACGCCACCGTCGCCCCCGAGGTCCACACCTTGTGCCCGTCGAGCACCCAGTTGTCGCCGTCGCGCACCGCCCGGGTACGGACCGCGGCCAGGTCGGAGCCGGCCTCGGTCTCGGAGAACAGCTGACAGGCCAGCTGGTCCGTACGCAGCATGGGCCGGATCCAGCGCTCCTGCTGCTCGGGCGTGCCCCAGATCCGGATGGCCGGGGCCACCAGCTGCTGGGTGACCGGAAAGACCTCGGTGCGGCGCGGGACGTCGAAGGCCGCTTCCTCTTGCCGGTAGAGCTGCTCGTAGAACACGGGCAGGCCACGTCCGCCGAACTCCTCCGGCCAGCTCAGCGCGCCCCAGCCCGCGTCGTACCGGGTCACCTCCCAAGCCCGGATCCGTTCGGTGTGCTCGCGCTCCTCCTCTTCCGACCAGTTCTCGAAGACCGCTACCGAGTCGTCTCCGGTGCCCCAGGCGCCGCTCTCCTGCCGCGGCCGGGCGGCCGACGCGAGCCAGTCGGCGGCCTCTGCCCTGAACTTCTCAGGTGCTGGAATGTCGCTCATCAGTTCCTCTATCGGGACAGCACCGTGCAGGCACTCACGCCCGGGGCGCCGTACACGTGGGTGAATCCGACTCTGGGCCCGCCGGGCACCTGCCGGTCTCCGGCCTGTCCGCGCAGCTGCCGCACCACTTCGCAGACCTGGCGCAGACCCGACGCCCCGATGGGTTCACCGTTGGCGATGCAGCCGCCGTCGGTGTTGACCGGCAACGCGCCGCCGATCTCGGTGGCGCGCGACGCGATCAGCTTCTCCTGCTCACCGTCCTCGCAGAACCCGCACTCGGCCATGTGCATCACCTCGGCACCGCTCTCGGTGTCCTGCAGCTGGCACACATCGACGTCGCCGGGGGCGACACCGGCCGCCTCGAACGCCGCCGCAGCGGCGTCCCGGGTCACGCTGCTCAGCTCTCCGCTGGCGATCCACGGGCTGAAGACCTCGAACGAGCCGAAGCGGCGCGACCGCACGACCGCCGATCGCAGGGTCACCGGGACGCTCGCCGGTTTCCCGATCGCCGAGGCGGCGCACAGCACCAGCGCGGCCGCTCCTTCTCCCGGGGAGCAGAACATGTAGCGGGTCAGCGGGTCGCTGACCATGCCCGACGCGAGGATCTCGTCGGCGTCCATCGGGGTACGCCGCCATGCGTTCGGATTGAGGGCGCCGTTGCGGTAGGCCTTCTCCGCCACCAGCCCGAGCGTCCGGGAGCTGATCCCGTGGTCGTACATGTAACGCCGGATCTTCATGCCGAAGAACTGGGTGGTGACCATCAGCCCGTCACGCCCGTAGGCCTCGTCGAGCCCCCAGTCCGCCGGCAGCGGGTCGAAGGCCCCCCGCGGATGCTTGTCGAACCCGACGGCCACCACCACTTCGGCCAGGCCGGCGCGAATGGCGTTCACCGCCGACACCAGAGCGCTGCCACCCGTCGCGCAGCCGTTCTTGACGTTGACGAACGGCAGGCCGGTGAGGCCGAGCTGCGCCACCAAGGTGTCGGCCAGGCCCGCGGCATCGCTGCCACCGAACGCCGCGTCCACCCGTGGCCACGCGATCCCGGCATCGGAGAGCGCGGCCTTCACCGCGTACACGGCGTGCTGGCGCCCGGTCATGTGCTCCGTGCGCCCGAACGGCGACATGCCGGCGCCGGCGATCAGTACGTCGGTCATCAGGCCCCTTCGATCGCGATCGCGTGTGGTACTCCGGTGGTCGGCTCGATCCGCAAGGGCATGCCGATCCGGATCGAGTCGAGGTCGTCGATGTCGAGCACCGCCGCGACGCGGACGCCCTCCGGCAGCTCCACGTAACCCAGTGCGAACGGCCGGAAGCCGTCCTGCGGCGGCACGAACGGGGGTGATTTCGGAGCGAACCGCTGAACCGTCCAGGTCCACAGCTCCCCAGCCGAGGACAGCGTCACCGGAGAGGCCGCCTGCCCGCAGCGCGGACAGGCGTCGTCAGCCGGGTAGACCGTCACCGCGCACGCCTCGCACCGGGAACCTCGCAGACCGGCGGCCTGATGCGCCGACACCGGTCAGCGACCCTTCCACTTCGGCTCGCGCTTCTCCAGGAACGCGGCCACGCCCTCGGCGGCGTCCTGGGAGTTGAGCGTCACCCCGACGGCCAGGTGCTCCATCACCATCAGCGACTGGATGTCGGCCTCCAGGCTGCGGTCGATGGTCATCTTCGTGATCCGCATCTGGAAGGGGCTCTTGTCGGTCAGGTGGCTGATGAACTCCTCGACCGTGGCATCGAGCTCCTCCGCGGGCGCCGACTTGTTGATCAGATCGAAGTCGACCGCCTCGACACCGGACAGCAGCTTGCCGGTGAGCATCAGCTCCTTGGTCTTGCGGATGCCGATCATGCGAGGCACCCGGTAGATCGGCCCCGCCCCGCCGAACAGCGCCCGGCGGATGTGAAAGTCACCGATCTTGGCGTCGTCCGCGGCGATCGCGAAGTCACAGGAGATCATCAGCTCGAAGCCGCCGGCCGTGACATGACCCTCCAGCACCGCCACGGAGGGGGTGCTCATCGAGTACAGCCGGTCGCAGACCTTCGCCGAGATGACCGCCACGTCCATGGCCGTGCTGCTGCCGATGTAGTCGGCCTGCAGCTCGTCGAGGTCGAAGCCCGAGCAGAACGTGCCACCCCGGCCGCGCAGCACCAGGACGCGCAGTTCGGGGTCGGCGTCGACCTCGGTGATGATCTCGTCGAGCCGCTTGAGAATCGGCAGGGTTACACAGTTCTTCTTCCACGGGCGGTTGAGCCACACGCGCGCGACGTTGCCATCGCGCTCGAACTGGATCTCGTCCTCTACCGTCACTGTTCCTCCTAAATGAACTGAATTCAGTACAGTTTCCGGGGCCCGGTGCGGCCCTGTCAAGGGTTGGCATCGGGCATGTCAGGCCACGTTGAAACCGAGCAGGCCGCCCAGGCGTGCCCGGTGGTCGTCGGCCGTGCCGAACAGAACCTCCGCCGCACGGGCGCGACGCAGATAGAGGTGGGCGGAGTGCTCCCAGGTGAAGCCGATACCTCCGTGCAGCTGCACGTATTCGGCGGTCGCCTGGCGGTACGCGCCGGAGCAGACCACCTTCGCCGTACTCGCCGCCACCGGCAGATGCTCGGCCGAAGCTGTGACGCATGCCACCGCGTAGACGGCGGCCGAACGCGCCGCCTCGATCTCGACCAGCAGGTCGGCCAGCCGATGCTTGATCGCCTGGAACGAGCCGATCTGCCGGCCGAACTGACGGCGTTGCAGCACGTACGACATGGTCGCGTCGAGCGCGTGCACGCTCCCGCCGACCTGCTCGGCGGCCAGCGCGGCCCGCCCGATGTCGAGCACCCGCCCGGTGATCGCGGCGGCGTTCCCCGGCTGCCCGATCTGCGTGAACGGGGTGTCCGCGAAGGTGACCAGGGCCTGGGGACGGGTACCGTCCAGAACGGTCCGGGCCGTCCGGGTGAGGCCTTCCGCCTCACGCTCGCACGCGAAGAGACCGGCTCCGTCGGCGGTCCGCGCCGCGACGAGGATCAGGTCGGCTCCGTACCCGTCGAGCACGAAGTCGGCCGCCCCGCTGCCGACCCACCCGCCCTTCCCCGGCGTGGCTCGTAGCCCGCCGCCGCCGCCCTCGTCGAAGCCCGCGACCGTCGCGGTGCGGGTGCCCTCGGCGATGCCGGGAAGGTAGCGGGCGCAGGCTTCGCGATCTCCGCTGAGCAACAGGGTGTAGGTCGCGAGCACGGTGGTGGACAGCAGGGGGGCGCACAGCAGCGCCCGCCCGGCCTCCTCGAAGACCACCGCGAGCTCCGCGAACGAGAAGCCCGACCCGCCGTACTCCTCCGGTATCACCAGCCCCTGGACGCCCAGTTCCGTGGCCATCCGCGCCCACAGTGCCGGGTCGTGTTCGCGGCCGGTCGTCAGGTGCTCGCGTACGTCCTGCGACGCGGCGGCCTCGGTGAAGAAGTCGCGCAGGACCTCCCGTAGCTGCTTGCGTTCATCGGTGTCGCCGAGCAGCGCCGGATCGACGTCGAGCATCAGGCCTCCAGTTCGTTCACGTCGCGTAGTTTGAGCAAGGTCGCGGCCTCCCCACCGAAGTAGGCCAGTTCCGCGGTCTCGGCGAACAAGGGGTTCGACGCGGCCCCGCAGGCGGCCACCCGGCCCTCGTGCAGCACCACCACCTCATGGCAGGAGGTGAGCGCCCGGCTGAGCAACTGCTCCAGGAGCACGATCGTCATCCCGTCGCGGGCGAGCTGGTTGATCCGGGCGTAGACCTCGTCGACGAGGGCCGGCGCCAGCCCCAGCGCGGGCTCGTCGAGGATCAGCACATCCGGCCGGGCCATCAGGGCCCGTGCGACGGCCAGGATCTGCTGCTCGCCTCCGCTCAGCCCGGCCGCGGCCACCGAGAGGCGGGCGCGCAACCGCTCCGGCAGCCATTCGGCGGTCTCGTCGAGGCGGGTGCGCAGGGCCGATCCCTGGACGCCTACGGCGTAACCGGCCACTTCGAGGTTCTCCCGCAATGACAGGGTCTTGAAGAGGGCGCGACCTTCGGGGACCAGGCTGCTGCGGATCGGGCGCGCACCGGGCTCGCCGATCCGCACCTGTCCCGACGATGGGCGCAGCGAGCCGTGAATGATCTTGCCGAGTGTGCTCTTGCCCGCGCCGTTCGCTCCGACGACACCGACGACCGTGCCCTTGCGGATGTCCAGGTGGACGTCGTGCAGGGCGGCGACACCACCGTAGTGATGGCTGACGTCGCGCAGGGCGACGGCGACGCTCTCATCGGCGCGGGCCGGCAACTCGGCGCGCGTGGCGATCAGGCCGAGGTACGACGACCGCACCTGCGGGTCCTTCAGAATGGTGCCCGGCTCGCCGGAACCGATCGGCTTGCCGAAGTCGAAGGCGACCACCCGGTCGGCGACGGCGAAGAGGTCGTCCAGAACATGATCGATGATCACGACGGCGGCGCCCTGCGCACGCAGGCGGACGATCTGCTGGGCGGCCAGTCGACGCTCTGTGGCGTCCAGGCCGCCGAACGGTTCGTCCAGGATCAGCAGCTTCGGCTCCTCGGCGATCGCCCGGGCGAGGTCCAGGCGCTTCTGCAGCCCGAACGGCAGCTCGGCCGGGTAGCGGTCGGCCACGTCGGCCAGTCCGGTGCGGGCGAGCAGCTCATCGGCCCGGGCGCGGTCCGCCGTGCCGGCCCAGCGCTTCGTGCACAGCACGTTCTCCGCGACCGTGAGCTCCGAGAAGGTCTCCGCGTGCTGGAAGGTGCGGGCGATGCCCAGCCTGCGCCGTGCGGTGGCCCTCGTCCCCATCAGCTTCACACCCGCGTAGTCGACCGCGCCGCTGATCCGCGCGCCGCCGATGAGCCCGGAGACGGCGTTGAGCAGTGTGGTCTTGCCGGCGCCGTTCGGGCCGATGATGGCGAGCACCTCTCCGGGCCGTACGTCGAGCGACGCGCTCTCAAGGGCGTTCAGACCGCCGAATCGCACGGACAGGCCATCGACGACCAGCAACGGCGTCGCGTCGTCCGCAACCGGCCGGCCCCTCGCCGGGGTGGCGGGAGCGCCGTCCCCGCTGTCGGCGGCCGCCGTGCTGACGTGATGCTCGCCGTCGAGAAGGCCGGGACCTCGTCTGCCCAGCGCCCTGCGTACCAGCGAGCCCAGGAACGGGACCACTCCGCCGGGGAGGAAGATCAGCGCGGCGATCAGCAGGACGCCCTGCACCACCGGCTGCGGCACCGACACGGCGTCGGCCACCGTCGGAACCCATGCCAGGTAGACCCCGCCCACCACGGCGCCGAACACCGAGCCGACGCCACCGAGCACGCAGGCCGCGATGATGGTGACGCCGAAGTTCAGCGAGAACGCGTCCGGGCTGACGAAGCCGGTGATCAGGCCCAGCAGCACGCCGGCCAAGCCGGTGAACGCCGCGCTGACCGCGAACGACAGAGCGGTCTGCGCCTCGGGCACGATGCCCACGGAACGGGCGACCAGCGGGTGCGCCTTCGCGGCTACCAGCCGCATGCGCAGCGCGGTCGACTTGGCGAAGACCGCGATCGCGAACACCACGCCCGCCACGAGGACCGCGAGATACTGGGCCTCGCTACCGCCGCTCGGGACCGCGCCCAGGCCGAGCGCACTGGCCAAGGGGGACACCGCCACGCCCTGGTCGCCGCCGGTCACACTGGTCCACCGGTTGATCACCTCAAGGGACACCAGGCTGAACGCCAACGTCAGCAGGGCGATGTAGAGCACCGAGAACCTGGCGCCGGCGTACCCGAGGAACGCGCCCAGCAGTGCGCACGACGTGATCGCCCCCACGATCACCCACTCCAGCGGCCACTGATGCGCACCGCCGTACGCCGCGAAGTAGGCGCCCACCGCGACGAACGCGGGGTGGCCCACGGACCACACCCCCGACCAGCCGGCCAGGAGGCCGACCGAGAGGACCACGATCGCGTAGACCGCGGCGAGCGCGACCGAATAAGCCTGGTAGGCCGGGATCGCTCCGGACTGCATCAGCGCGATGAGCGCCAGCCCGGCGATCGGGCCGAGCGCGGCCCACGCGAGATTCGAGCGGGTGAATACCATGTGCTGCTCCTCAGACCCGCTGGAAGGTGCGTGTGCCGAACAGGCCCTGCGGGCGGATCAGCAACACGAGGATGGTGAAAGAGAACACGAAGGTGTCGCGGAAGCTGGCCGAGACATAGCTGGCCGCGATGTTCTCCAGCACCCCGACGGTCAGCCCTCCGATGACGGCTCCGTACATGCTCGTGAGACCACCGAGGAAGATCCCGGCGAACGCCCGGAAGAGCGGCGCTGCCAGCACGGTGGGCACCAGCCCCGATCTGGGCGCGTAGAGGCAGGCGGCCAGAGCGGCCAGCGCGAGGCCGAGAGCCCACGCGATCCGCGCCACGCGTTGCGCGCTGATGCCGATGAGCTGCGCGGTGTCCGCGGACTCGGCGACGGCCCGCATCGCCGACCCCAGTGTGGTGCGCCCGAACAGGAAGGCGACGGCGGCCATCGCCGCCGCCGCGATGCCGATGGTCACCAGGCTCTGCGCCGGCAGTGCCGCGTCACCCCATCGGATGGTGCCGTCCACCAGGCTGGGAAAGGTCTTCGGCTGGGTGCCCCAGATCGAGTCCACCACGCTCTCGACGATGAGCGAGACACCCATCGTGACCACGAGCGCGGAGAACAACTGCCCCTGACCGAGCGGCCGGATCACCACCTCCCGCACGATCACCCCGACCACCGCGGTCACCGCTATCGCGGCGAACACCCCCAGCAGCATCGCGACACCGCTGTCACGAAAGGTGATCGCCACGTACAGTCCCAGCGTGGCCAGGCCGGCGAGGGCGAAATTCACCACGTCCGTCGCTCTGTAGATGATCACCAGACCCAGGCCCATCAAGCCGTAGATCGCGCCACTGGCGATACCGCTCACCAGGACAAGCAGGAACTGATCCACTCCGACCGCCACCTTCTCGGCGGGGTGGCTCACTCGGCAGAAGTCCCCCCGCACCAAAATTGAACTCAGTTCGAGAACTGTAGATGAGGAACGGGCGGCCAGCAATAGGTGACCGGTCAGGCTCCTGCCGACGGCGGCATGCTGTTCGCGGTCTACGGGATGATCCACCGTGTCCCTCACCCGGGACACCGACATGCGCAAGAGTCCGGCGAACCTGTGGCACCCCGAACCGGGCGTACGTACCCTGCCACGAGCTGCGGACGCCCGGACGGCCGGCCCCACCGGGCAGGCCACAGACGCCACGGGCTCGGCGGCCCAGGGACCGGTGGCCGACTCATGAGGGGCCGGGCCCTCATGGGGGGTCCCTCGCCGGCCTTGCCGCGCTGCGACTCGCGACCCAGAAGATCGAGAACCTGGCGGCCGGGATCGAGCAGAACAAGGAGATCACCCTGTCCACGGACCTCCGCTGACCCGCCCCCGCCCCCGCCACGGGCCACCGCGGGACCCTCGCCGCTGACGGCGGTCGGCCATCGCCGCGCCCGACTGTGCCTGCCGCTCCGCGAGGGCGATCAGCCGGTGCCCGGCCCGGGTGTTCGGCGTCCTGTTGATCGCCTCGTAGTTGAAGCCGATGCCCTCGTCCCGGCCTGCCGGCACCGTGCCGGCATCCAGCTGGCACGAACGCTCCCAGCTACCGAACTTCTCACTCCGGTAGGTGCGCCGGTCCATCCCGGCCGTCGGCATCTTGGGGTTGAGCTCGAAGGCGTGGTGGCGGATGCGGAACTCCTGACCGGTGCGTTCCCGCACGATGTCGACGGCCTTCTGCAGTCGGCGCCCGCCGATATAGGGGTCCCAGTAGCAATGAAGAAATTTTCAACGCGTACCCCGAGGCGATGGCCGAGTTCACGAGCCTGCTCAAGCCCGGCGGCTGCAACCGCTGAGCCGCGTTCCTTGATCCTTCTCGGTGGTGACGGCGGAGGCGGACAGGAGCGTCGCGGCGGCGAGGCTGCCCCAGAGGGCGGCCGAGCCGTGGGAGGCGAGAGTGGTGATGACCGCTGGGGAGACGGCGAGGCCGAAGCCCGTGGAGAGCTGGAAGCGGGCGAGGGTGCGTCCCAGGAGATGGGCCGGGGCGAGGGCGGTGACGAGCGGGGTGGCGCTGCCGGCATAGATGATCTCGCCGATGGTGCAGACCACGGACACCGCGGCGACGGCCGGGGCACTCCAGCCGTGTCCCAGTGAGGTGGCCGCGAGGAAGCCGAGGTAGGACGCGGTGAGCACCACGCCGGCGATTGCCAGCACGGTCCGGCGGGGAAAGCGGGACATCAGGACGGTGACCGGAACCTGCAGGGTGACCACCAGCACAGTGTTCGCCACGAAGATGGCTGCCGACCACACCGGGGACGCGTGCATCTGTGTCACCAGGACCAGGGGGAGCGCGATCTCGGGGACGTTGAGGCAGAAGACGTAGACCACGTTGGCGGCCAGCAGCGCGCGCATCCGGGGTGCGGGCCCGCCGGCCCTGCCCTTGGCCGGAGTAGCGGCTGGATGCGCGTGCAGGTGGACCGACCATGCCAAGGCCGCCGCGGCGAGATAGGCGAGCCCGGTGACGGCTGCCAGCGCCTGCAATGCGGTGGTGCCGCCCGCCAGGCATGCGGTGGCGAGGAGGGCGCCCGCGCCCAGGCCGGCGTTGCGCAGGGCGCGGCCCGCCGCCAGAGCGGCGTCGCGTTCGCGGCCGTGGGCGACCGTGGCCACGAGGGCTGCATGGGCGGCCGGCCATGCCTGGTTGCCGATGCCGAGGAAGAGCGCCGCCGTCGCGAACAGCCAGACGTGCCCCGCCGGGGCGGCCAGCAGCAGCGCCACGCCCAGCACCCGCACCAGCATCGACGCTGCCACGACCGTGCTGCGTGCGCCCCGGTCCAGCCATCGGCCGACCGCGGGCATGCACACCAGACCCACGACGACGCCGACCGTCATGGCGATGCCGGTGTCCGACGCGGACAGCCTCAGCACCATCACCCCGTAGAGCAGCAGAAAGGGCCGCAGCAGGCCGGTGCCGAGCGCGTCCACGGCCAGGGCGACGGCATAGCGGGGGCCTCCGGAGGCACGGACGAGGGCGCGCGGCTGGATCTTGGTGGTGGTTGCCATGGCGTCAACGATGCGTTCGGGCCGCCGGGCCGACTGTGTCGGTTGACGGACACCGTCAATCGACGCGGTCGTCGGCCATCCGACCAGCGATGATGAGGGGATGACGTTGAGGATCGACATCGGCGGCCTGCCGTCCGGGCGACTGCGGTTCGCTGCCTCCCCGCTGGCCGAGCTGACCGCGATGCTGCACGTGCTGGCCGAACCTGGGCATCACCCGCAGCTCGCCGGCTGGGCCGGGGACGTCTGGGCTGGGCTGCGGCCGGAGCTGGCCGAGCGGCTCAGGGAGGCGGAGTTCCTCTGGCGTTCCTCACGAGCCGACTTTCTGGTCCCCGCTCGTCCTCGGCCGACCCTCGCCGAGGAGCTGGACGATGTAGACCGGATCGACGACGAAACCTATGTGGCCGCCGCGCTCGTCACCACGTGCGGCAGCAACCGGGTCCACTTCGCCGCGCCGTCGCCGCTCGCCGACGCGACGGCGCGCGAGCGGGCCCTGGACCTGGCCCAGGCCCGCGGCGCGCTTCAGGAGGCCTTCGCGGAACGGCTGCTCGCGGACCCGGCCGCCGTGCGGGCGCGGGTGCGTCACACCCTCGAACAGTGCGCCGAGGCCTTCTTCGACGCCGCCTGGACGGGCGTCGCCGTGCAACTCGCCACCGACCTGCGCCTGAAGAACGACCTGCTGAAGCGCCAGGGCATCGGGGCGGCACTCGCGTCGGTCTCCGGCGCCGTCACCCTGGCGCCGGACGGCAACCGCATTGTCGTGGACAAGCTGCAGGACAAGGCGATCGCCGTCCACGGTAGCGGGGTCACCTTCCTGCCCAGTGTCTTCGGCCGCCCGCACCTGGTGGTGGTCCACGCGCCTGGGTGGCAGCCGGTGGTGCAGTACCCCGTGGCCGAGGCGAGTCCATCGGAGCCGGTATCGCTGGAAACGGTCACGCTACGGCTGGAGGCACTCGCGCATCCGGTACGGCTGCGGCTGCTGCGCACCCTGGCCCGCGGCCCGCACACCACCGGTGAGCTGGCTCACGCCTGGGAACTTTCACCCCCGGAGGTGTCCCGCCACCTCGCTGTCCTGCGCCGCGCGGGCCTGCTCACGGCCCGGCGGCACGGTCGTTACGTCCGTTACACCCTCAATCTCCCCGATCTGACGGCGCTGGGGGCCGACCTGCTGGCGGCCGTACTGCGCTGAGTAGCTTCGCTCTGCCAGAACGCGGGCGACCGCCGCCTTCGCAGCATCGTCCGACTCGGCAGGCCGCCCGGCCACCTCGGGCGGCATCCGCATGACCCAGTCGTCGCCGAACGCCTCGACCATTTCCTCGTGCGTGACCATCGCCCGGCACCTGGACGACTTCCTCACCGACCTGGCCAACCCGGGGGAGCGACACCCTCGTCGAGGGCTCTTCCGGACAGGGCGTTATGCACATGAGGGTTGGCTCCAGCCGGGTGGTCGACCTGCTCGTCGGTGAGCGACTGCCACACATCTGCCGGCCGACTGCGTATAATTAATCTACAATGTAAAGGCGGTGGACCGGTACAACCCACGAATAAGTAAGATCTCAAACAAACCATCACCAAGCTGTCTGGCCGTGGCACCGACCTTGTCGCGCTTGCGGCACATCGGCGCTTTATCGAACGTGTCATCCTCCGTCTGTGCGACCAACGGGTATACCTGGGCGAACCACGCGACACCGCAGCCCAAATCACCACAGTGGTCAACGAGTTCCTGTACGCGACCGTCGCGCTCGTCGTCCTTCAGTTGCTCCATGGCCGGGATGACGGTGCCCTGGATGAAGGCCCGGACACGCTTGATGGATCCCCTCATGTTCGGGGGCGAGGGTGAAATCGATGGCCATGCTTCCTTCAACGGGGTGATGGGTTGTGGCAGGCCAGCCAGTGGTCGTCACCTACCCGCCTGATCTGGGGTTCTTCCTCGGCGCAGCGGAGCTCGGCCCGGGGGCAGCGCGTACGGAAGCGGCAGCCCGCAGGCGGGTCGACGGGGGAAGGGGGTTCGCCGCTGATCAGGGTGTCGGCCGGGGGGAAGCCGAGGCCGCCGCCGGGGATCGAGGCGATCAGAGCCTGCGTGTACGGGTGCGCCGGACGGCTGATCAGATCCGCGCTCGGCGCCAGCTCGCACACCTTGCCCAGGTACATCACCATGATGCGGTCGCTGATGTTCTTGACCACGGCCAGGTCGTGGGCGATGAAGACGAGCGTGAGCCGGTAGCGGTCCTTGAGGTCCTCCAGCAGGCCGAGGATCTGCGCCTGTACGGAGACGTCCAGCGCCGACACCGGCTCGTCGCAGATCACCACCTCCGGATCCAGGATCAGCGCCCTGGCGATGGAGATGCGCTGGCACTGCCCGCCGGAGAACTCGTGCGGCCGCCGTACCGCCGCCGTCGCCGGGTCGAGGCCGACCGCCTCCAGGACCTCGTCCACGCGGTCGCCCTCGAGACTCCACACGCGCGGGCCCTCGCCGACGATGTCGCGGACGCGGCGGCGCGGGTTGAGGGAGGAGATGGGATCCTGGAAGATCATCTGGAGGCGGCGGCGGGTCTTGCGCAGCGCCTCACCGCTCAGGGTGGTCAGCTCGACGCCGTCGAGCCGCACCGAGCCCGAGCGGGGCGGCGGGAGCTGGACCAGGGCCCTGGCGGCACTCGACTTGCCGCAGCCGGACTCGCCGACGATGCCGAGCGTCTCGCCGCGCGCCAGATCGAAGCTCACCCCGGACACCGCCCTCACGGTACGGCCGCGGCCTGCGGGGAACTCCACAACCAGATCCTCCACCCGGAGCAGCACCTCGTCACGGGCACGCAGGTGGGCACTTCCGCTACCGGCCACCGTCCTCAGCCGCCCTTCTCGTCGAGCTTGCGAATGTTCCTGCTGGGGTGGGCGTCCTCCTCGAGGGCGCCGTGATGGGGCCCGCCGCCGGTCGAGGCCGCCGGGGAGAAGGGCGGGTGGGTCGGCAGGTGGTCGGGGTTCGTCGTGGGGACGGGCGCGGGCGGGGCGAGGGTGGCCGGGCGGGGGTGCCAGCAGGCGTAGCGGTGACCGTCCTCGAACAGGGGCGGGGCCTCGGACGCGCAGCGGTCCTGCGCATATGCGCAGCGGGGACGGAACGCGCACCCCGGCGGCAGGTCGACCAGGTCAGGGGGGCGGCCGGGGATGACCCGCAGGCGGTGGTGCACCGGGTCCGTCAGTTTCGGGGCCGCCTGCAGCAGCGCCTCCGTGTACGGCATCCGCGGCCGTTCGAACATCTCGGCGGCGGGGCCCTGCTCGACCACCTTGCCCGCGTACATGACGATCACCTCGTCCGCCCAGCGGGCCACCACGGACAGGTCGTGGCTGACCAGCACCACGGCCATGTCCCGCTCTTCCCGCAGGCGGTGCAGCAGCCGCAGCACCTGGTCCTGGATGGTCACGTCGAGCGCGGTCGTGGGCTCGTCCGCGAACAGGACGTCGGGCCCGCACGACAGCGCCATCGCGATCGTCACCCGCTGCCGCATCCCGCCCGAGAGCTGGTGCGGGTAGCGGCGCGACATCCGTACGGGGTCGGGGATCCCCACAGAGGCCAGCAGCCGTACGGCCTCCGCGCGCGCCCGCGCCCGCCCCATGCCCAGGTGCACCCGCAGCGGCTCGGTCACCTGCGTTCCGATCGTCCTGACCGGGTTCAGCGCGGTCATCGGGTCCTGGAACACGGTTCCGAGCCGGGGACCGAGCACCGCACGCATCTCTTCGGGGCTGAAGCCGGTCAGGTCGTCGCCCGACAGGTAGACGTTCCCGGCCTTGATCGAGGTACCGGGCAGCAGGCCCAGAATTGAGCGGATCAACATGGACTTGCCCGAACCAGACTCGCCCACGATCGCCAGCGTCTTTCCGCGTTCCAAGGTGAAGGAGACCCCGTCCACGGCCTTGACGATGCCGCGCGGGGTGACGAAGTGCGTGCGCAGGTCCTCCACCTGCAGCAGGCAGTCGCGGATCGGGTGGGTGGCGGTGGGCATCGAGGCCGGGGCGGACCGGCGTACCGGCTCCAGGCCGCTCTCCCGCACGTCGGTCAGGGATCGGAACCGGTCGCCCACCAGGTTGAACGACAGCACGGTCAGGAACATGACGACCGAGGGGGCCAGCACCACGTGTGGCGCGGTCTCCATCAGCGTGCGGCCCTCGTTGATCAGCCCGCCCCAGGTGGGGGTGGGCGCCTGGACGGACAGACCGAGGAAGGCGAGGCTGCCCTCGGCGACCACGACCACGGCCATCCCGATGAACGCGTACGACGCCGCCGGCACCGCCACGTTCGGCACGATCTCCCGCCACAGGATGCGCCGGTCGCGGGCGCCCAGCACGCGGGCGGCCAGCACGAACTCGCGTTCGGCGAAGGTGAGCGTGGCGCCCCGGATGAGCCGGACCCAGGAGGGCACACCGAGCACGCCGAGCACGATCAGCACATTACGCAGGTTCGCCCCGGCGAAGGCCACCACGGCCAGCGCGAACACCAGCGCGGGGAACGCCTGCGCCACGTCGTTGACCGCCATGATGACCGCGTCCGTGGCCCGGCGACGGTAGCCGGCCAGGATGCCGAGGGGCGCACCGATACCCAGCCCCAGCAGCACGGCGCCGACGCCGACGCCGAGGGAGACGCGGGCGCCGTACACGACTCGGCTGAGCACGTCGCGGCCGAGCCCGTCGGTGCCGAACAGGTGCGCGGCGCTCGGCCCCGACTGCGGCGGCCCGGCGAGCGTCTCGTCGTAGCGGGCGAACGGCAGCAGGTCGGCCAGGACGGCAGCCAGCAGCACCAGCCCGATCCAGCCGGTCGCGAGCCAGAAGGCAAGCCCCAGCCGCCTACGCACGTCGGATCCTGGGATCGACGGCGGCGTACAGAAGGTCGACCGCGAAGTTGACCACCACGTATCCCACGGAGATCAGCACGACGCCGCCCTGAACGGTCAGGTAGTCGCGGGAGAAGATGGAGTCGACGATCAGCCGCCCGACGCCGGGCAGGCCGAAGAGGGTTTCGATGATCACCGTGCCGCCGATGAGCGCGCCCAGGTTGAGGCCGATGGCGGTGATCAAGGTGATCGCGGACGGGCGCAGCGCGTGCCGCCACAGGATGCGCCGCGGCGACAGGCCGCGGGCGCGGGCCAGCGTGATGTAGTCCTCCTGCAGGGTGGCGATCAGGTCGGTACGCAGCAACCGCGCGTAGACCGCGAGCTGCCCGCAGCCGAGGGTGATCGCGGGCAGGATCACGGAGGTCAGGTTCCAGCCCAGGTCGAGCGAGATGGGCGTCCAGCCGGTCGCGGGCAGCACCTGGAAGGTGACCGCGAAAATGAGGATCAGCAGCACGCCGAGCACGAAGACGGGGGTGGACAGCAACGCGAAGCTGAGCGCGGTCAGCGCCTGGTCCAAGGGCCGGCCGGCTCGGCGGGCGGCGGCCACGCCCACCGGGATCGCCAGCCCGAGCGCGATGATCTGCGCCGCGACCAGCAGCTCCAGGGTGACGGGCAGCCGATCGGTCAGCTCGGCGGCCACGGACATCCTGGTGATGTAGGAGTCGCCGAAGTCGCCGGTGACGAGCCCGCCGAGCCAGTCCAGATAACGCACCAGCAGCGGCTGGCCCAGCCCGAGCTCCTGCCGGAGCTGCGCGCGGGCCTCGTCCGTCGCCGACAGGCCCAGGATCTGCGTGATCGGGTCGCCGGGCAGCAGGTTCAGCAGGACGTAGGACAGGAACGTCACCACGAGCAGCACCACGACGAGCCGGGCCAGCCGGTAGACGATGATCACCGCTGGCTGATCCACAGCTGCGAGAACGGGTGGTAGGGGATGGGCGAACCGGTCAGCGGCAGTCCCCGCTCGCCGTCGGGCAGCGTGTGCTCACCGATGCCGCGCACCTTGGTCCTGGCCACGATGGCGCCGGTGTTGAGGTGGTCGACGAACACGTACGGCACCAGTTCGCGCAACCGTTGCTGCACGGTGCCGTACGCCTGCTTGCGCGCGGCCTCGTCCGGGTTGGTACGCCCGACGTCCAGGGCGGCGCTCAGCTTGGCGTCCTTGAGCCGGGTCATGTTGAGCGAGATGGCACCGACGGGCTTGGCGTAGGCCTGGTGCATCCAGATGTACTCGCCGTCGGGGTCCGGTGCGGAGAACTGCGTCCACACCGTGGCCGCGAAGTTGCCGGTGATGGCCCGGTTGATCAGGTCGGCCTGGTCGGCCTGCTTGATCGACGCCTCGATGCCGGCCTTGCGCCACATGTCCTGGGCCAGCTCGACGCCCTGCATGGTGTTCGGGTCGGGCGTGGAGATCAGCTCGAAGCGGATCGGGCCCTTCTCCGCCTCGACCTCCTTGACCAGGGCGGTGGCCTTGGCCAGGTTGTAGTCGGGGTAGGCGCCCGCCGCGTACCACTTGGAGTCCGGCGCCCAGGGGCCGTCGGCGAGTTCGGTGAGGCCGCCGCGCAGGGTCGAGATCACGGTCTTGCGGTCGGTGGCGTAGGCCATGGCCTGGCGCACCCGTACGTCGTCGAGAGGGGCGACCGCGGTGTTGAGCAGGAACATGTACTCGGGCACCGCCATGCCCTGCGCTCGATGCACGGTGTAGGCGTCCTTCCGGCCGCCGAACTTGGTGAGGTCCTCGTCGCGGGAGGTGCCGATGGCGTCGACCCCGCCGGCCTCGAGCGTCTGCGCGCGGGTCTGGCTGTCGGGCAGGATCCGGAACTCGATCTCGTCCAGGTACGGCAGGCCCTGCCGCCAGTAGCGCGGGTTGCGCGTGACGACCATGCGGTTGTCCGGCACGTACTCCTTGAAGAGGAACGGCCCGGTGCCCACCGGCTTGAGGCTGGCCGCCTTGGGGTCGCTCAGCGAGGCGGGCGGGACGATCATGCCGGTCTGCGTGGTCAGGTAGTACGGGAAGGCCACCCACGGCTGGTTCAGGTTCACCTTGACCGTCATCGCGTCCGCCAGCTCGAACGACTTGATCGGCACGAACACGGCCGCGGTCAGCGGCGAGACCTTCTGCGCCTCGAGGTTCGCCTTGACGATGTCACCGGTCAGCGCCATGCCGTCGGAGAACGAGATGCCGGACCTGACCTTGATCGTCCACTCGTCGTACGTCTTGTTCGGGGTGAGCGACTCGGCCAGGTACGGCTTCCAGTCGCCGTTGGCGTCCACGCTCACCAGCGCTTCGATGATCGTGCCCGCCATGCTGTAGCTCTGGGCGGCGAACTGGTCGGTGACCGGGTTGAACCCGTTGGCGTCCGCGCTGAGCGCGTAGACCAGGCGTCCGCCCTGAACCGGTCCCGTCGCCGACGCCGCGGTCGGGGCCTGCGGTTGTTCGACCGGTCGCTGGCCGCTACAGGCCAGCAGCACCATTGAGGCCAGCAACAGCGTGGCCGGAGTGGTCCAGCGTTTCATTCACGTCTCCTCCCGGTAGATCGGCCTGCCAGTAGGAGTGGAACGGCGAACCGGGCTTGGTGTCACATGCTTTGACACCATGGGCTTGACCAGGGGAGGCTTGCCTGATGGCGGAGTCTGAGGGTGTAGCGTTCCTGCGTGCTGATGTTGATCGTTTTTGCCGGGAGATCGTTGATCTCGCGCCCGCGCTGCGGTTGCGGCGGCTGTCGGAGTTGCGCGCGATGCTGGAAGAGGTGACCGGCGCGGCGCTGATGGCGGCGATGGCGGACGCGCGGGGTGAGGGGTGGGGCCTGCGCAAGATCGGCACGAGCGCCGGGATGTCGCATGAGCAGGTACGCCGGATGCTCACCGAGGGCCGTCCGGTTCGGGAGCATCCGGCGCGCTGACCGCGAGGGGTTACTCGGCCGGCGGGGGCGTGCGCAGCGGCCGCAGTTGCCCGTCGCGGACCAGCTCGGGCAGGGAGAAACTGTAGCGGCCTAGCATGTTGAGATGCTCAAAGCCCAAGGGTGATAGTCGGGCGATGTCGGCGGCGGAGATTTTCTTACCCTCGGCTCGCATTTCTTCCAGGGCACGGGCCGTATAGACCGTGTTCCACAGAATGCAGACGTTGGTCATAAATCCCAGTGCGCCGAGTTGGTCTTCCTGGCCTTCTTTGTATTTCTGCCGGAGTTCGCCTTTTTGGCCGTGGAAGATCCTGCGGGCCAGGGAGGGCCAGGGTGTGGCGGGATTCTTGCCGGTTGAGCTGGGTGTTGACGCGGCGGCGCAGCAGTTCGTCGTCGTAGTAGCTGGCCAGGTAGGTGGAGCGATCGAGCTTGCCCAGCTCCATCAGGGCGCGCCCGATGGGGGTCGGGGTGCCGCCGCCGGCGAAGTAGCGAAACAGCTCACTGGCCTTGACCGCGCCGGTGAGCAGCGATCCGGCCACCCGTAGCAGATCATCCCAGGAGTCGTTGATCAGCTTGATGTTGACCCGGCTGCGGACCAGGGCGTCGATGGACCCGTAGTGGGCGGCCGGGTCGGCGCGGAACAGGGTGGCGCTGCCGACATCGGCCAGGCGCGGGGAGAATTGCCAGCCCAGCAGCCGGAAGATGCCGAACGCGATTTCGGAGGCGCCCGCGGTGTCGGAGGTGATCTCGGTGGGCTTCAGTGACGTTTCCTGGTCCAGAAGCCCTTCCAGGATGTAGTACTGTACCAGTCTTTGGGGGTGCCGGGAATGACGATGCCGTGAAAGCCGGTAAATTGATCGGAGGTGAAGTTGTAGTAGGTGACGCCCTTGGCTCCCTTTCCCTTTCCGAAGTATTTGGTGTTGGGTCCGGCGTTGATGGTTTTGACTGGGACCACGAACCGCAGTCCGTCGGCGGAGGCGAGTTCGCCGCCGCCCCAGGCTTGGGCCAGTTCCAGGCCGGAGTGGTGGTCGACGAGGGCGGCGTTGGCGGCGGTGAGGGTGGCGGCGCGCAGGTAGTTCTGTTCCACCCAGTACAGCCGGTCCACGGCGAGGGCGGGTTCGCCTTCGGCGGCCATCGGCCGCATGCCGACGTTCATGGCTTGGCTGACCAGGACGGCGGCGATCGAGGTGATCATGTCCTGTTTGCGGGAGGGCGCCTCTTCGGAGACGTGGGTGAAGTGGTCGAGGCAGCCGGTCCAGGAGTGCACCTCCAGCAGGGCTTCGGGCAGGTCGACGATGGGTATGCGGGCGTCGATGTCGGTGCGCAGCGTGGTCAGGGAGGCGGGCTCGTCCAGGCGGTCCAGGCCGGTGAGCACCAGGTGGTCCTTGCCTCCTTCGTCCTTGGCTAGGCGTACCCAGTCGTTGCGCCCGTCTTCGGCTCCGGACAGGCCGGCGGCCAGTTGGCGGTAGGCGAAGTCCAGCGTGCCGGCCCACCGCTCCACGTCGGTGCCGGGCTGCGGGGACAGGTTCAGCTCATCGCAGATGCGGGGGCGGGCCCGCTCCCACTCGGCGCCCTTCAGCAGCCCGGCGGTGGGGTCGCCCCACTTGCGCAGGCCCGGCACGAACACCTCGTGGCGGCGCAGCGATTCCCGCAACCGCTCGACGGCCGCCACGGTGTAGGCGTGTCTGTTGAAGGTGCCGGCCAGCTCGCCGCGCTTGGGGAAGACGCGCCGGTGCCAGGCAGAGGACAGCACGCCCGCAGGAACCTCGTGAGGGTCGATGTCGGTGCGGCGGCGCTCGATCGCTTTGAGGAAGTCCAGAGCCTCCAGCACCTCATGGCCGCGCCGCACCCCTTGCCCGGGCGTCTCGGTGGCGCCGGCGTCGAAGTCGAGGTGCTTGAGCAGCTTGGGCAGGAAGCGTCGGATGGTGGCGTAGCGATCCAGCAACTCTTCTTGGAAGTCCTCATCCGGTTCGCGGGCGATGTCGCCGATGACGTCGGCGGCGGCACCGATGGCGGCCAGATCCATCTCATCGAGGGCGGCGCGGATGTCGCCGTCGGGGATTTCGGCGACGGAGCGGATCTTCAGCCACACCTCGCGCAGCACGATCGCCGCGACATCGAGGTCCTTGAGGGTGCGCATCCGCTCCTTGTTCGCTTTGAACGCCGAGGTGCGCAGCAGGTCGCCTACCGCCAGGTCGAACACCTCGACCGCGTCGTCGGCCGACTGGGGGGCCATGGTCGCGGCGAAGGCGACCAGGGTGGCGAGTTTGCGGTCGCCGGCCAGTTCGGCGACGGCCTGGGCGCGGGCGGCGTGGGCGAAGCGGGCCAGCGCGGCGATCTTGCCGGGCGGCACCGTGCTCAGGTCCCAGCCGGCCGCGCCCAGGTCGCGCAGTTCCACATGCCGATCCAGGGCCTTGACCAGGCCGGTGCCGCTGACGTCGGTGGGGCTTTTGCGCAGCCGGTCCAGCCGGGAGACGCGCCGGCCGTCCTCGACCTTGACCAGGTTCTCCAGCACGACGGCCTGGTTGGGGCTGGGGGCGGCGGCCAGCAGCGCGTACTGGCGGGAGGCGACGCGCTCGCGCAGCGCGGCGATCAGCCGCTCCAGAGTGGTGACGCCGGGCAGCAGGATCTTGGCCTCCACCAGACGGTGGGTGGCCAGGTCGAACAGCACGATCGGGCGCTCGCCTGTGGTCCAGGCCCGTTTGTAGAGCCAGCAGGCCAGTGCGAACCACTGCTCGCCTCCAAAGGCGGTGAAGCCGTAGCCGGTGCGGATCTGCTCCTGATGATCCCAACGGGCCTCCTTCTCGCCGTACCCCTTCAGGTCGGCTGCCTGCAGGCCGAGCTGCTCGGCAACGTAGTCGACCACCACGGCGGGAACGTCCTCCGGATCGTCCAGGAAGCAGTTCAAGAACCGTGCGGTGCCCAGTTGCACGGACCAGCCGAGCTGGTTGCGCGCGCCGTTGGCGGCCATCGCCCGGCGCCGGTCATCGGCATCCAGATGGAAGAAGGCGCCCAGCTGAGCGATGTCGGGCACGGCGTTGAAGACGCCGTATCGGCTGCGTTGCTCGGCGGACAGGAAACTGACCGGCATAGGGGGGCCTCCAGGCATGCCAGGGCGCCCCCACCTCGTACGGCGCTGTGGGGGCGCCCTCGGATATCAGCAGCGGTCAGGCCAGATGATCGACGTGACCGATTACGTGGTGAATTGTGCCAGTCTCATGCCAGTCATGATCATTGTTGTCCAGTTCATGACGGTCGGGTTGCACGCGTGTCCGAAGTACCGCGCCTGTGCTCTGACTCCGTGCAGAGCCACCCGGGCCCTGCGCAAGGCGATCGGCGAGCTACGCGGCCGGGCGCGACGTCCCCGACGCACTGTTATCGTTCATCGGCTCGGGAGCGGAGGACGACTTGGGATCATGGTTCATCGGGTCGCCCGTCGGGTCGACCAGTTCCAGGCGATCGGGAGGATGAGGGTGGCTACGGCAGCTCCGCACAGGGCTAGGGAGCCGTATCCACCCATCGCCATGACGGGTCCCGAGATGACTCCACCTCCAGCGGCGGCTATGCCCATGCCGACCTCCCCATAGCCCTCGAGTCGTGGGCGCTGCCGGCTGGGGACGCCGTTGGTGAGCAGGGCGCTTCCGGCGATCATGGCGAGGTTCCATCCCACCCCCAGCAGCAGCATCGCTACGGCCAGGACGGCTGGGGAGCGTGCGGCGGCTGCGGCCAGCCCGGCAGCGGTGATGAGAACCGTCGCGGCGCAGAGGGCCGCACGCTGGCCGCCGATGTGGTCTGTGAGCCGTCCGCTGAGCGGCGACGGCGCGAACATGCCGGCGATGTGCAGGCTGACGATGAGTCCGATGGCGCCAAGCCCGCTGCCGAGGTGGTGCAGCTGGACAGGTGCCATCGTCATGACCGCGACCATCACAAGGTTGGCCAGCGCGAGGACGGCCAGCCCCACCACACTGTGGCGGCCGAGCACGACGGGAGCGGCAGGGGCATCGTCGGGGGCGCGTATGCCCCCGACAGCGGAGTCCGGCGTGCGTAACCCGATCGCGAGCGTGCCCGTTGCCGCCGCGAAGCCGATCGCCGCGAGCAGGTAGGACCCGCCCAGCGGGGGAAGCCCGAACCAGGCGGCCAGGTTGCCTGCCGGCGCGAGCAGGTTCGATCCGGCGACTGCCCCAGCAGTGGTCGCGACCAGTACGGACGCCATGGCCCGGCCGCGCCCGGTCGGGGAGGCAAGGTCGGCGGCGGCGTACCGGCCCAGCATCACTGTGGTGTTGCCCGCCCCGAGCAGCAGGCTGCCCGCCAGGACCAGTGGCAGGCTCGCGTACACGGCGGCGATGGTCACCACGACGCATCCGGCGAGCGCGACGGCCGCGCCGGTGCTCAGCGCGGCGCGGCGACCGCGATGGCTTGTCAATCCGGACAGCGCCAGGGCTGCGAGGGCGGAGCCGGCGACAAGCAGCGTCTGCGGCAGACCCGCCACCGCGTCGGAGCCGGCGATCTCGTCGGCGAGCAGGGACCCGGCTGTGCCGGCGAGCGACTGCGCGAGCCCGCCCAACACGCTGGCCGCCCACAGCACGTGCAGGGCCCGCGTCACTGTGGCGTCGCGGTGTGGCCGCTGACCGGCCGCCTCCGGCTGCGGGCAGGCACCGGGAGCGGTGCTCGTCATGATGACGGGCCCGGCTGAGCTGGGCGCGTGGGCTGGAGGTATGGGCCGAGGAGTAGCGTCAGCTGGTCGCGGACCTGCTCGGCTGGACTGCCATCGCCAGCCAGGCCCCAGGTGAGGAGCGCTCCGTTGTAGGCGGCGTGAATCGCCCGCGGTAGCCGGCCGAGATCACCTGAGATGAGCTCACCCGCGGCTTGGCCGGCAGCCAGAACGTCCGCGATGGCGCGTTCGACGGCCGCGGTGTAGTCGCCGCTGATCCGCTGGAACTGCGGGTCAGCCAGATCCAGCAACAGGAACGCCAGGTGGTTGGCGAACTCCTCCGAGCTGCGGATGCTGCCGGCGATGCCGGCGAGAACGTCGATCAGAGCCACGGTGGGAGCGCTCGCGTCCTGAGCTGCGACCACCTGGAGGGGCAAGGCATCGGCCCCGTGACGGGCCACCGCCAGCAGAACTCCGCGTTTGGACCCGAAGCGCTGCACCACGGTAGCCGCGGACAATCCGACCTCACGGCCCACCTCCGCCAGCGTCAACCGTGCGGGACCCACACGCGCGATCACCCGCGCAGCGCCCGCCAGGACCTGCTCGTCGCTCACCGTTCGCGGCCGTCCAATCGTCATGAGGACATAGTAAACGAATAATCATTTACTATGTCGTCTGACCCAAGATAGAGGAGATGACCATGACGACTGCAACCCCCAACACCGCTTACGCTGCCCCTGCGGACGAGGCCGCCGTCGCTGCCGCAGCCGAAGCGCTGCAAGCCCGCGGCTACCGCGTCCGCCGCGTGTCCGACGCGGCCGCGGCCCTGCAGGCGGCGCTGGACCTGCTGCCCGACGGCGCTGAGGTGTTCACCGCGTCTTCGGTGACCGCCGATGCGATCGGCCTGATCCAGGAGATCGACAGCTCCGGCCGCTACACCGCGACCCGACCAAAGTTGATGGCGATGGACCCCGCGACCCAGATGAGCGAGATGCGCCGCCTCGGTGCCGCCCCACAGTGGGTGGTCGGCAGCGTCCACGCGCTGACCCACGACGGAGACCTTGTCATCGCCTCCGCAAGCGGCAGCCAGCTGGCCTCAATGGCCTACGGCGCCCAGAATGTGCTGCTCATCATCGGCGCCCAAAAGATCGTCCCTGACCTCGACACCGCCATGCGGCGCGTCCACGAGTACAGCCTGCCGCTGGAGGACGCCCGGGCCCGCTCGGCCTACGGCATGGGCAGCACCGTCCACAAGGTCCTGACCTTGCACGGCGACATCGAAGAGGGCCGCGTCCGCGTGGTGCTCGTCGACGAGCCGCTCGGTTTTTGACCCACCCGATCCGCGAAGGAAGACACCACCCATGACGCCACCCCTTATCGGACAGGTCGCCCTCGTCGCCGGCGCCACCCGCGGCGCCGGGCGCGGCATCGCCGTAGAGCTCGGCACCGCCGGCGCCACCGTCTACGTCACCGGCCGATCCACGCGCACCGCCCGATCCGACCTCGACCGCCCCGAGACGATCGAGGACACCGCCGAACTGGTCACCAAGGCCGGTGGCACCGGCATCGCGATCCGCTGCGACCACACCCGCCCCGACGACGTCGTCGCCGTCATCGAGCGGGTACGCGCCGATCACGGTCGGCTGAACCTGCTGGTCAACGATGTGTGGGGCGGCGACCCGCTCACCGAGTGGGGAACGCCGTTCTGGCAACTCGGCCTGGCCAAGCTCCAAGTGCTGTGGGAACGCGCCGTGCTCACGCACCTGATCACCAGCCAGCATGCGGTACCTCTCATGCTGGAACACCCCGGCGGCCTCATCATCGAGGTGACCGACGGCGACGGCGCCCACTACCGCGGGAACCTGGCCTACGACCTGGTTAAGACCGCCGTCAATCGCCTGGCGCTGGCCCAGGCCGAGGAACTTCGCCCGCACGGCATCACCGCCCTCGCCGTCACCCCCGGGTTCCTTCGCTCGGAAGCCATGCTCGACGGATTCGGCGTCACCGAGGCCAACTGGCGCGACGCCGGCCAGCGCGACCCGCACTTCCTGGCCTCGGAGACCCCTCGCTTCATCGGCCGCGTCGTCACCGCCCTGGCCGCCGACCCCCACGTCGAACGCAAGAGCGGACAGGTATTGACATCCTGGGATCTCGCTGAGGAATACAACGTGGACGACCTCGACGGCAGCCGCCCGCACTGGGGCCGCCACTTCACCAACAACATCCTCAACGCACCCGCCTGACCATTGATTCACCTGCGAAGGTGCGCCAGAACATCGGCACCGCCGGGCGCACCTTCGCACGGTGAACCTGTTGGGTCAATTAGGGGGTGGCCGTAAGAGGGGTGCAGCCAAGGTACGGCGGAAACCGGCAATAGGCTGAGCGGCCCTCGGGTTTGCGCTGGTGAGGGCAGGGGTTCCCGGATGTGATCGATCTCAGCCCTCGGCGTAGTTGATCTTTTGGTACGTTCCTCGATCCGTATGGGTTGATATTTACGGGTCTGGGGTTGTGGCGTGACGTCGATCGAGCGGACCGCGTATCCGCGGTTCAAGCGGTTCCTGTCGGCCCGGGAGTTGCACGTGTTCTACACGCCGCAGACGTCCGTCTCGCTTGACCTCTTGCGCGTCAGTCCGGCAGCCAGTGCAGCTCGTGCGCCAGGGTTTTGGCGACGGCACGGATGCGGCGGTGTAGCGGCGACTGCTCGCGTGGGAGGACCAGGTGGATCGTCAGGCTGGGCGCGCCCCGCAGCGGTCGCCAGGTGAGACCGGCCGGTTGTGCCGTGACCGCGGCTTCTCCGGCCGGGGCGAGGGCGACCCCGTCGCGCAGGTCGCGCTGAGACATGTCGACAGAGACTGCCGGCGTGTGGAATCGGGGGTGTGGTCGGATGTCTCGGAACAGTGCGGACAGCTGATCGTGGATCACGGGGTTGGCCGCACGGTCCGGGAGTCGCAGCGGATACGCGGCCGCGTCGGCGATCTCGATCTCCGGGTGTTCGGCCAGCGGATGGTGCTGCGCCAGCTGGACCCCGACGCGCTCACGCCGCAGCAGGAACCGGCGCACGCCACCGCCCGGCTGTTCACCGCGGGTGATCCCGGCATCGATGCGGCCGTCGGCGACCGCGGGGGAGATCTCCGGTGTCGCCATCGGGACCGCGCCGACCTCGAGTCCCGGGCTGCTGCGAATGAGCCTGTCCACCAGGGCCGGTGCCGTCTCGGCCCCGGCGGTGAGGCTGTATCCGATGCGCAGCGTGCCCAGTTCACCGGCCGCCGCGCTCCGGGCGGTGTCCCATGCCCGGTCCAGCGCCGCCAGCGCGGGCGGTGCGGACTCCGCCAAAGCCGCACCGGCCGCGGTCAATACAACGCTACGGGTGTTGCGGACCAGCAGGGCCGTACCGAGTTCCGCCTCCAATCGGCGCATCCGGGCGCTGAGTGCGGGCTGTGCGATACCGATCCGTGCGGCCGCGCGGGTGAAGTTCAACTCCTGCGCCAGCACCAGGAAGTACCGCAGGCTCACCGTATCCGGCGCCACGTGCCCTCCCTGCCGATTGATAACGATCCGTTCTGAGTCTATCCCGTACCGGTCTTTCCCTCGACCGCACATCAAGCCCTAACCTGCGCATATGACGATTCAACTGACCGCAGTACCCGTCGCCGGGATCGATCGATCTGAGTGTCAATTCGAAGTCGGACGTGTCCGGCCGAACACAGGAGGTTTCCATGGCTAAGGGCTACTGGGTCAGTGTCTACCCCGCCATTTCCGACCCTGAGAGGCTGACTGCCTACGACAAGCTGGCCGGTCCGGCTGTCCAGGCTGGGGGCGGGCGCGTCCTGTCCCGGATCCCGTCCCGTGGCGGTCGAGTCGTCCCCCACGAAGCCGGAATCACGCAACGCGTCGTTCTGATCGAGTTCGACAGCTTTGAACAGGCCGTCGCGGCATACGAGAGCGAGGCATACCAGAAGGCGCTGGTGGCCCTCCCCGACGGCTTCGAGCGCGACTTCCGCATCATCGAAGGCATCGACTGACCGGCGGGCCCAGCCATCGCTGAGCATCCGTCACCTGATACGCACACGGTGCTGAACGACGACTCACGAGACGAGTTCGAAGCCATGCCCCGCGTCCCAGTTCGCAACTACGCCACCGGCGGTGCGGTCATCATCCACTATCCGGTGCAGGACGGCACCGGCTGAGGCAGGACGGTACGCTCCGGGACGCGTTCGGTCGGCCGTTGCGGCCAGGTCCGGCTATCGGCGGAACGCCGTTCGCGGTTGCCGGTTCGTTGAGCGTCAAAGGAGGGCCGATGTCCTGGCCGGATGTCACGGTGGTTGATGCGTGCGTGCGGCGCGACGGCCGGGGCGGCAGCCCCACGGCCGTCACCGACGACGACCCGGCGGCGACGGACGCGGACCGGCGTGCGGTCGCTGCTGCGGCCGGCACCTCGCACGCGGCGTTCCTCGGCCCGGGGCGGACGCCGGACGGTGGCTGGCCGGTCCGGTTCTTCACCGCCACCGCCGAACTGTCCGGCTGCGGCCACGGCACCGTTGCCGCGCAGGCCGTCCGGTTGACCCGCACCGCGCTGGGCGAGCTGAACGACCGCCAACACACCGGCGGGCGCACGTTCGACACCGTCGCGATCCGCCGCCCCGCCGGCATCGAGGTGTGGTTCGACCAGGGCCTCGTCGCGCTGCGTCACCCGGCACCGGACGAGCGCGCCGCGATCGTCGCCGCGCTCGGGCTCACCGCGGACGACCCGCATCCGACCGACGCGCCACGGATCGCCGCGCCCGGCGCACCACGCATGCTGGTACCGGTCCACGACCGGTCGGCGCTGCTCCGAGTCCACCCACACCTCGGCAGGCTGACAGCGGCGTGCCAGCGGTACGGGCTCCTCGGCTGTTTCGTGTACGTACCGCCGGTGGGTGACCGACCGGGTGCGGCGCGGATGTTCGCGCCGGCGATCGGTGTCGACGAGGACGTCGCCAACGCCAACAGCACCGGCTGCCTGGCCGCCCACCTGCTCGACACGACAGGGGCACAGACGGTCGCGATCGAGGTGGAGCAGGGTGACACCCTCGGTCGACCGGCCAGCGTGCTCGCTTCGGCCCGACGCGGGCCGGCGGGCATCACGACCCGGGTCGGCGGGTTAGCGGTGGTCCGCGACGGACACCGAGGCGACAACTAGACCGTCCTCTTCTGCGATCCGCGCATGGGGCTGGGGCTGTCCGCCGCGGTCAAGCGTTGGCACCCGGTGGCGGCCGTCAGCGGGGCGCGGTGTCGAGGGCGCGGCTGAGTGTCCAGCGGGAGACGCGCAGCTTGGCGGCGACGGCGGTTCGGGTTTGTCCGGCGCTGAGCAGGATGCGGGCGTCGGCGATCTGTTCGGAGGTCAGGGCGCGAGGGCGGCCGCCGACGCGGCCTCGAGCGCGGGCGGCGTCGAGGCCTTCGCGGTGCCTTTGACGATCTGCTGATGTTGGAACTTGGCGATGGCGGCGAACACGGTGAAGATCAGTTCGCCGCACATGTCGTCGCTGGTGTCGAGCACGATGCCGTCGAGGGTGCGGAAGTGGCGGCCGTTGGCGTGCAGGTCGTCTTCGACGATGGCGAGGAGTTCGCGGGTGTCGCGGCCCAGCCGGGTCAGGTCGAGCACGACGAGGGTGTCGCCGCTGCGCATGTGATCGAGGGCGGCGGTCAGGCCGGGCCGGGTGGTGCCCTTGACGCCGGATGCCTTGTCGAGGTAGATCCGGGCGCAGCCGGCGGTCTTGAGGGCGTCGATCTGGCGCGCGAGTTCCTGGGCGTCGGTGGATACCCGGGCCAGTCCGATGAGGTCCTCGCGCGCGGCTGAGTCGTCGTTGAGGATGACGTGATCTTTGATGGTGGCCTCCCGGCGCGGTAAGGCTTCAATGTAGCGAAAACGGTGGTTGGGGTTCTTGTGCTACCTGCCGGTTTTGCTACATGATTTCGCTACCGGTTCAGGGGTGGTTCGCGGCCTGTGCGGCTGCCGATCCGCATGGGGGCGAAAACGATCGTTATTGCCCCCGCTGGACGGCGCTGGCCTGCCCACCGAAGATGATCCTGCCTATCGGGACTTCTCCGAGCGCTGGTCCTCAAGGGCCGATCCAAGATCGGAGACTGCTCAAGATCATCACTAGCGCCGTTTCCGTGGATCATGTTAGTCACGGGCCGGCAAGAACAAGGGCAAGCCGCCGTCCGTCGCCTCGCTCTACCGGGCATTTGCCGAAGCCGAGGCGGCAGCCGAACAGGCCGCCGCGAACGACCGCGTGACGCTGCGACCCAAGCCCGCCCCGATCCGGCAGCGCAGCGAGCCGGAAACACCCGAGGAAGCCGAGCTCCACGACCGCCTCCAGGCTCAGGTACTCCAACGCCGCGCGGGCCAGTAGCCCAAACCCGCACCCACTACTGGCCCCGCTACCCGCCTATTGCCGGTTTCCGCCGTACCTTGGCTGCACCCCGGTGACGCGATTCTTACCTCCTGTCTCCCGACTTGGCCCTGGAGGGCGCCGCATTTCCGGCGCCGCAGGCGGATGCGGAGGGCAGCTGCTTACAGCGTTCGACGCTGGGCAGGTAGCCCTTGCGGATTCTGGGCGGATTCTGGCGAAAGGAGCCGGCCGTGCCTGACAATGTCGCACTGATCATTCGATTCCACCCGGTGGGCGGTGAAGACGTCTCCGTGATGAGCGGGGACTTCGACGGGGAGCCGGAGGCGTTGGAGGCGATCGCTCGCGCTGTGGACGAGCGGCGCAGCCTGGTGTTGACCCGGGCGAGATATGACCGTGAAACCGACGTGAATGGCGTGGTCATCAACCTGGCCAACGTGGTGTCGGTACGGGTGTCGAAGACGGACAGCGCCGAGGCGGGCCAGTACCTGTAGCGGGCGCGGCCGTCGTGTGTGTGGACGTGCTGCTGTTCGCGGCCGAGTTCGCCCGGGTGCTGCGCCCGGACGGGCCGTTGTTCCTGGACACGGCGACCGTCATCACCGCATCCGGATAGCCAAGTTCACCCTGGCCGAACTGGAGGAAGAGGAACAGAGCCTGGAGCGGCTGCGACGCTGGCACCGGGATCTGAGTGCCCGCGACGTCTTCACCGCACCGCAGGCGGCTCAGGCCGCCGAGCGGCTCAAGGACTGCGAACGGGCCTGCGAGGACTACGCCGAGCGTGTCTTCGAGCACCTGCACCGACCGGCTGCGGAGCAGGCGTGAGCAGCCCGCCCCCTTCCACTTCCCGCCCGGCATCTCAGGCGGCGTCCGCGGTGGTTTCGCGGGCGGCGATGTGGCCGCTGCATGCGGCCGGGTTCACCACCGCGTTCGGCGCGCACGCCATCGCCGCCAACCTGGGCGGCTTCTCCTCCGACGCGGTCACCTCGCTGCTGGTGCTCGGCGGCCTGCTGGCCCTCTACGACGGGGCGGAGGTGCTGCTCAAGCCGGTCTTCGGCAGTCTGGCCAACCGCATCGGCGCCTGGCCGGTGCTGCTGGGCGGGCTGCTCGCCTTCGCCGCCGCCTCCGCGCTGTACGCGGTGGCTGACAGTCCCGGCTGGCTGTGGGCGGCCCGCCTCGGCCAGGGCGCGGCGGCCTCGGCGTTCTCCCCCTCGGCCTCCGCGCTGGTCGCCCGGCTCAACCGGGCTGCCAAGCGCGGGCGGGCTTTCGGCAGCTACGGCTTCTACAAGTCCATCGGCTACACCATGGGCCCGCTGCTCGGCGGAGTCCTGGTCTGGGCCGGCGGGCTGCGCCTGCTGTTCACGGTGATGGCGCTGCTCGGCGCGGGCGTTGCTCTGTGGGTGGCGCTGGCCGTACCCGCCGTGCCGCCGCTGCCGCGCGCCCGCCAGACCGTACTGGACCTGGCCCGCCGCCTGAGCGCGCCCGCATTCCTCACCCCCCACCGCAGCCCTCGCGGGAGCGACCGCCGCCGTCGGTCGGCGTCGGCTTCCTGCCCGTCTCCGGCGCGGCTGCCGGTCTCGGCACCGTGGTTACCGGCGCCGCCGTCTCCGTCCTGGCCGCCAGCGCAGCCATCGTCCAGCCGATCGCCGGACGGGCCCTGGACGCCGGCCGCCTCACAACACGGACCGGCCTGGCCACCGGCCTGCTGACCACCGCCGCCGGTCTCGCGGCCGCCATGCTTCCCGGTTTGAGCGGCGTCCTGGCCGCCGCGCTGCTGATCGGCGCCGGCACCGGCCTGATCACCCCGCTCGGCTTCGCCGCGCTGGCCGCCGCCACCCCGCCCGAACGCCTGGGCCAGACCATGGGCTCAGCCGAACTCGGCCGCGAACTCGGCAACGCCGGCGGCCCCCTCCTGGTCGCCGGCGTCGCGACCCTGTTCACCCTCACGTACGGCTTCGCCGCGCTCGCCGTCCTGCTGGCCATCGGCCCGCTGGTGACGGTGATCGCCGCCCTGATCGCACGCCGCCGCCCGGCGCCCACACCACCGTGACCACCAGCTGAACACCCCGCATCTGCCGCTCGCGGCCCGCCGGATGGGCGCAAAGGGGCTCGCCGGGCGAGCGCGATGGCGCCAGAGCAGCAAGGAGCAGCCCGGAGCGCGGGTGCTGACGCCAGGATCGGTCGGGATTTCGGCGGTTGACCAATCGCCCGCAAGGCTTGCATCCGGTACCTGGGTACAGGCTTACCGTCGAGGCATGACCCAGAACATCGCCTTTGACCAGGAGTGGGTGCCCTCGGCGTGCGCGCTGCCCACCGCCAAGCAGCCGCTGCGGGTGGCCGAGTTCGACGCCTTGTTCGCCGACGCGGTGCAGGCCCTGACGCGGCCGGAGCGCGCGCGGCTGCATCTGGAACTCGTCTTCAGCCCCGAGCACGCGGCCCGGGCCGCTGAGCTGACGGCGCGGGAGAACGGCTGCTGCTCCTTCTTCACCTTCACCCTCACCATCGCCGACGGCAGCCTGGCGCTGGAGGTGGCGGTGCCACCGGAGCAGGTGGAGGTGCTGGACGCGCTGCAGGCCCGCGCTGGCGCAGCCGCCGCAGCGCCGTCCCCGTCCGTGTGAAGCGGGCGCGCCCTGTTCCCGGAAGGACTGTGATGGATCGCATCACCCGTGAGGACTTGCTCGTGCGGCAGGAGCGTGGCGCCGTGCAGCTGGTGGAGGCACTGCCGGTCGACGCTTTCGCCGCCGAGCACCTGCCCGGTGCGCGCAACGTGCCGGGCGCGTTGTCGGCCGAGCTGGCCAGGCAGGTGGCGCCCGACCGGGCGGGCACGGCGCGGAGCTCTTCGTTCTCGGTGATGAGACGGTCGATCTCGGCTTCGACCTCATCGGCGAAGGCGTTCCACGCCTCGCCGTCGCCTTTCCTCTGGCCTGCTCATCGGGCCATCACTCCCTTCCATGCGGGTCCGGCTCGGTGGGATGGCCGGTGCATGTCCGCCCAGGTCAACGCCTACATTCAAGCCTCCATCCCGCGGGATTACGCGGAACACGGGATAAGGTGCAGATGCGTCTGAACGGTTACCTAGGCGATGCGTTGCGGGCGATCTCCGGCAGGGGGATCGATCGGTTCGTCCTTGATCAGCTTGACGGTGGGGCTGGATCCCTCAGAGAGCAGGCGACGTGAACAGCGGCCACGAAGTGAACAGCGGCTACGAACTCCAGCGAACCGACTCCAAAGGTGACGGCGTGTTCGCCACCCGCTCCTTCCAGGTCGGCGAGACGGTGATGGTCGGTGTCATCGACCGCGAACTCGACCACAACCACGCCCACGCCTCCCAGGTCAGCCAGAACCGGTTCGTGCTGCACGGCGGGCTCATCGCCAAGGTGAACCACTCCTGCGACCCGAACTGCGGAATTCGCCTCAACGCCGGCGGCGCTCACGACTACGTCGCCCGCCGGCCGATCACCGCCGACCAGGAGATCACCTTCGACTACGCCATGCGCAACTACTCGGTCGAGCACTTCGCCGCCCACTGCCAGTGCGGCTCACCCCGCTGCCGTGACCACATCACCGGCTGGAAGGATCTACCCGCCGAACGCAAAGCCGACTACCACGGCTTCGTCGCCCCCTACCTCACCGACATCGACCACCGGCACGCCACCGAACAGGACGTGTTTCCGCCTGCGAGCGGGGCCGCCAGCGGGCTCCCCTGCTAGCGCCGGCACCCCTCACACAGGAGAGGACCACCGCGCCGACATCCTGCGCGTTTAGTCCGGTTCCAGCCGCAGGCGGCGGGCGACGATGTCACGGGCCACCTCGGCCAGACGGCGATCATTGGTGTAGGCGTAGGCGCGCAGCCGGACGAACGCCTCGCTCAGGCCGACGCTCAGTTGCACCGCCACCATGCCGGTGGCCTGGTGTACCTCGGCCCACCTTCCGGCATACCCGTCCGAGGCCTGGCCTGTACCCGCGGGCGCGTCGCCGGTCTTGTCCAGGGTGAGTCGCAAGGTGACCAGCAGGGCGGCGTCGGCGTACAGCAGTGCGTCGGCAAGTTGGTCGGGCGACAACCAGCCCGGCAGTTGACGGTTGACCTCCAGCACCCCCACCGCGATCGCCCCGACCAGCAGCGGGAAGGCGAAAACCGCCCGCACTCCCAGGTCGTGGGCCCCGGGGGCGAAGATCGGCCAGCGCCGCTGGGTGCCGGTCGCCGCCAGGTCGGGCACCAGCACCGGCCGGTCCTGGCACAACGCCTCGTGCGCCGGGCCCGCGCCCAGGGTGATCTGCAGTTCGGCCAGCCGGTCGGTACGCGGATCGGTGGCATACACCGGCTCACCCAGGCCCATACTGGTGACCAGCAACAGACCGGCGCCGCTCATGTTCAAGGCCTGCGTGCAGGCCACGCAGACGTGGGCCACCGTCACCGGCACGCCCTCACTCTGGGCCCGACTACTGATCGCCGCCTGGACCCGCCCGCTGCGCCGCCTGTCCAGTGGCATGCCACCCCTTCATATGCGGCCACCGGCCCCGCCTGGTCCTGCTACCTCACGCTAGTCCCGCCGCGCCCTGTTTCGGGTGGCTACCAGTAGGTTCTGTCAGTCGTCATCTGATGCCAAAAGTTTCCAGCCCTCTGGGGGCGGTTTCCGAAATCTGATCACTGATGCACAACACGATGGGGCCAAGATGCCGGGCGCCTGGACGCGGGGGGTGCGGCCTGGCGTCGGGGGCTGGTGAAGCTCCCGCCTCGCGGGCCCGGCAGGGCCTTCGAACCCGGGGGCTACAGGCCGGTCATCACCAGGCTCATGTAGTACCAGTAGTCGCCGCCGAAGATGTGCTGCGGGATGTAGGTGATCTGTCCGGTGGCGAGCGTGGCGCAGGTGGAGCCCCACGCGGTGACCGAGCCGAGCGTTTTGCCTTGGCCGACGGCGGGCGGGGTGACCTCGCGCAGGCTGAACAGCGCTGATCCGGTGGTGCCGATGGTGGTGGTCGGGCCGGGGGCGAAGTTGCCGGAATAGGCGCGATCACCGTTATTCATGGCGACGTATCGGTTGCCGCTGGGGTACATGTACCCGGCGAGGTTGATCCGGATCTCGTCGCCGCTGTTCTCGTCCGTGTCGTAGGCGTCCACGTAGTTCAGTTCCACCCGGCAGGTGGCGGCCGCGGTCGTCGCGCCGGCGGGCGAGACCGCGGACAGAGCCGCCGAGACGGCCAGGCCCGCCGTCAGCGCGAGCGCGCGTATGAGCTTGTGAGAGCGCATGCCGTTTCTCCCTCTGTTGACCTGCGTTTCATGCCGAAACGCCGGCATCTCAGGGTGCGGCAGGCAGCGTGGGTAGGTCAGCGGCCAAATGCACGCTCCATCCACGCCTTTTTGCACGTTCGCGCGGCCGGGGCGCGTGCGCAGGTCCTAGCGAAAATCAATCCGGGTTAAAGGACACCCTCTGAGCTGAACATCCTTGAGGAGAGTGTGCGTGAGAACGGCCCAGACAGGGCGGGAAATGCGATGTGGTTTAGCGAGTGAGTGGTCACAGGTCTTCGACGTAGGTGGCGGCAATCTCCTCGGGCGGGTTGGTGTACAGCTTCAGGTAACGCTCGTTGGCGGGAAGGGCGGTTTCCTGAAGAGATTTGGTCCAGCGAAAGTAGTAATGCCGTCGTAGATCACTGCAGCCGCGACCGCGACCCGCTCATGGCCGTCCGCAACGCCTTCCGCGCGCTCGCCTTTGACTGACCGCCTCCCCGCGGCACCGCCGTGGAGTGGAACCGGCGGCGAGCGTAGGCCCCATCGGTGTGGATGAGGGCCCACGCCCGGCTGATCTTCGGCGATCAGCCGGCCAGCGCCTGCAGCAGACGCTCCCGCTGTTGCTTGGTCAGCCCGCCGACCCGCCGCTTCTCAGCCACCCCCGACACCGCCATCAGCGCCGCGACCCTCGCCGGCCCGTAACCGGGAACCGCTCGAAGGACCTGCGCCACCCGGGTCTTCCTCACCAGCTCCTCGCCGCTACGACCGAACACCTCCGCCACGCTGGTCGTACCGGACTTCACCCCGGCCAACAGCACGGCACGCGCCGTGCGAGCCTCGGCCGCCTTCTCCAAGGCCTTCGCCCGCTGCTGCGGCGTCATCCTCGGCACTGCCATCAGATCTGCCCTCCACCCTGAAGATCGACTGCTCGAACTCTGCGTCACACGCCCCGACGCAGGTCAACAGCCATCATCCCGCAGAGTGTCAAATCTTGTGACACTAACCCCGGCTCATCGTTCCACTAGTACTGGGAGGCCAGATCCCCCCGAGAGCGATTTCACCGATAGTACTATCGGTGAAAAACTGCACAAGAGCCGCGGAAGAATCGTTACGACAGGGGGAGGGCATCGATGACGAGCACGCCGCTCACCAGGAGCGAGGCCAAAGACCTGACCAGGCGCAAGCTGATCCGCGCCGCGGTGGCGATTCTCGACGAGGAAGGTGAGGCCGGGCTGACCACGGTCAAGGTGGCCAAGGTCGCCGGCATCGCGCAGTCCAGTTTCTACGTGCATTTCAAGGATCGACAGGAGTTGCTGCGGGTGCTCGCCGAGGAAGGGGGCGAGCGGCTGTTCACCTCGATGCGGGAGGCGCGGCGCAAGGCTCGCGAGGCTCCTGACGATCTCGAACGGCATCGGGAGACGTTCCGGAGCCCGCTGGAGGCGATCTGCCGTCATCCTGAGTTGTTGCGGATCCAGCTCAGGGCTCGGCACGATCCCTCATCCTCGCTGCGCGACTTCGCCACCGAGACGGCGGCGGCCTATCGGGAGCATCATGCCGCCGACCTGGCGGCGCTGGGGTATACGGCGGACAACGAGCGGGATCGGCGGCGCTTGGAGATGATCGCCGACGGGATCGACGCGGCCACCAACGCGCTGGCCATGGGGCATCTGGAGGGGCGGTACCCGGACCTGGACGAGGCCGCCGACATCCTGACGGCCTTGTCACGGGGTGCATTGCGGCTGCTCCGGTCCACCTCCGCCAAGTCGGCCGGGGACCCCTAGGTACTTCGGTGGAGGTACGGGCGAGGCTGAGCGCCTCGATGACGGGCTCGTCGTTGATCCGAACAGGTCTACCTGGGTGCCAGGCGTCTGCGGGCCGGTTTCATGCGGATGCTGCCAAGCCGGGCGTCGGCAGGTCGACGGTGGGGCGGCGAGGGTCGCGGTCCATGGGGAGGACGTCCGCGGTGGCGGCGAGCCAGGACAGGATCGCGGTGCGCAGCCTCTCTTCGACGGCCGCGTGGTCCGGGGTTCCGCACAGGTTTTCGGTCTCGTCCGGGTCGGCGTGGTCGCCGTGGTCGTCGTCGGGCTCACCGAGGAGCAGGAGACCGAGTCGGTCGACAAGACCACGCTTCGGCTGCCCTGCGCACAGGACGCGCTCGTCGCCGCGGTCGCCGCCGCGGCCCGGCGCACGGTGGTCGTGGTCAACGCGGCGACCCCGATCCTCATGCCGTGGCTCGACCAGGTCGACGCCGTGCTCTGGGCGGGCCTGCCCCGGGCAGGAGGGCGGCCACGCCGTGGCGGCCGCGCTGCTCGGGGACATCGAGCCGGCCGGCCGCCTGGTCACCACGTTCCCCGCCGCGGATGGAGCCGGCCCGGCCTGGTCGGTCACCCCGGTCGAGGGCAGGCTCGCATACACGGAGGGCGTCTTTGTCGGCTACCGAGGCCACGATCGCGGGCCCGCGCCGGCGTTCTGGTTCGGACACGGCCTCGGCTACTCCACCTGGGAATACGCAGGCGCCGCGGTACTCGACGGCCAAGGCCGCCGCCTCGCTGTGACCGTCACCAACACGGGCGGCCGGACCAGCCGCGAGGTCGTCCAGGTCTACTTCCGTCCCACCGGCCGCCGCCGGCCGGTGCGGCTCGTCGGCTGGCGGGCCGCGACCGTGGAGCCGGGTGACAGCGCACGGGTCGAGGTGACCACCGATCCGCGCCTGTGGCGGTATTGGGACGACGCGCGCGGAGCATGGACGCCGCTCCCCGCGCAGGGACGGATCATCTTCGCCCGAGGGCTGGGTGACGTCCGCGCCACCCTTGAACTGAGCGGCCGTTGAGGAGCATCATGCCACCGAACATTCTGCTGATCACCGCGGACGACATGGGCGGTGACACCCCCGGTTGCTTCGGCGGCCCGGCGGAGGTGACCCCCACCCTGGACCGGCTCGCCGCGGAGGGGATGACGTTCGGGCGCGCCCACGTGGCGATCGCGGTGTGCCAGCCCAGCCGTTCCGCGAACATGACCGGCCGGTGGCCGCACCGCAACGGCGCGCAGGGCTTCGAGCCGATCACCGCCGGGGTGCCGCTCCTCACCCGGCTCCTGCACGAGGCCGGGTACATGCCGGGCATCCTCGGCAAGGTCGAGCACCTGCAGCCGGTGGAGGCGTTCGGCTGGGAATTCACCCGCGGCATGCGCGAGCTCGGGATGGGACGCGATCCGCGGGCCTACGGCGAGGCGTCACGACGGTTCATGGGCGAGGCGGCCGCGCAGGGGCGGCCCTGGTTCCTCATGGCCAACGCGCACGATCCGCATCGTCCCTACTCCGGCAGCCAGGATGAGCTGGACCGCTTCCCGGCCGAAGCGCGGGCCACGTACCCGGCTCCGTCGAAGGTCTTCGGGCCAGCCCACGAGGTCGGGGACCTACCCGGGTTCCTCCCCGGGCTGCCCGAGGTGGCGCAGGAATACCAGGAGTACCTGAGCTCGTCCCGCCGCTGCGACGACGTGGTCGCCGGGGTGCTGCGCGCGCTGGACGAGGCCGGTGCCGCCGACGACACGCTGGTGGTGTTCCTGTCCGACAACGGGATCGCCGTGCCGTTCGCCAAAGCGAACTGCTATCTGCAGAGCAGCTGGACGCCGCTGATCGTCCGCTGGCCCCTGGTGACCCGCCCCGGGACACGAGTGGACACCGCGTTCGTGTCGATGATCGACCTGTTCCCGACGCTCTGCGCGGCGGCGGGCGTACCGGAGCCGACGGGGCTGGACGGGCGAAGCATGCTCCCGCTGCTGCGCGGGGAACGGCAGGACGGCTGGGACACGGTGTTCACGGTGTTCCACGAGACGGCACCTGGCCGGCGATGCTCGCCGCCGCCTCCAGCGACGAACGGCTCGCACAGCGTGCCCGGTTCTACCGGCACCGTGTTCCGGAGGAGCTCTACGCTCTCCGCGCCGATCCGCACTCGCTGGCCAACCTGGCCGAGGATCCGAGCCATGGGGAGGCGCTCAAGGCCGCGCGGCGGCACCTGCTCGCGTGGATGGCCGAGACCGGCGATCCGCTCCTCGACACGTACCGCGGGTTCCTCCAAGACCTCGAGCAGCGGATCGTGCGGTAAGTGAGGCCGGTCGTCGAGAGCGGCCCAGGAGCGGCCCGCCATCGATGTGCTGGGAACGGCGGCTCGTAGGAGGCCTCCAAGATCAGGTCGAGTACGATCCTCGCCACAACGCTGTCGCCGTGCTGCTGGCCCACCGGCGGTTGCCCGTGTACTGGAGCGCCTGGCCGAACCCCAAAGCCGAAGCCGACCGCCCGCGCGAGCAGATCGCCGAGCTGAGCGCAGCCGAGCAGGTCCTGTCCCGGCTGCGCATCACCCGCGAAACGATCCTGAAAATGACCGGCGACCTGCCCGGATCCGCCTCTGAGGGGGCCTCGCTCCCGCCCGCCTACCAGCAGATCCTGGCAGTCGTGGAGCAAGCGCCGGATGGGCTGCGCGCCAAGGACATCTGCCGGATACTGAACACAGGATTGGAGCCCCAGCACACCGATAGTATGCGCGCCATGCGCAAACGCCTGGGCGGCCACGGCATCCTCATCGAACCCGAACCCGGGCTGTTCACCCGAGCCAACCACCACGGGTAGACGTCGACCGCTCAGCCTCAGAACGGACGAAATATCACAAAACCTTCCCTGGGACGCTGACTGCACGGCTGACAGTGACGTCGCTGCGGCTACCCTGCGCTTGTGGAGCGATGATCAGGTTGAAGACCTCACGTGGGGGAAGGTCGGGGTCCAAGGGCACGTCGTTGGCGAGCAGGTGGTCGAGTGCGCAAGGCCAGCAACTCGGCCATGGCGTCCACGGGCGGGTCGTCGCAGGCCGCCACCAGGGTGGCGAAGCCGGTGTTCCAGCGCGCCCACGCGTGGTGGTCATCGTGTAGGTGGCGGCGCAGCACTTGGCTGGATGGGTGTTCATCCAGCTCCGGGGCCTCACCGGCGGCAGGCAGGGCAACAGTCGGGGGCGTCCCAGATGCTGGACTCGAGCCACTGCTCGCCGTTGGACCAGCGCTCCGGTGTCTGGATGGCGGCGTTGCCGCAGACAGGTCGACGTGCCGACGACAGAAGAACACAGAGGAGTCTCCTTGGATGCCCCCGTACGCATCGGACTGATCGGCTACGGCTTCGGTGGCCGCGTCTTCCACGCCCCGCTGCTCGCCGCCGCCCCGGAATACGAGTTCCTGGGCGTGGTCACCACTTCACCCGAGCGCCGAGCCCAGGTCGCCCAGGACGTGAGCCGGCCGACCTTCGATTCGCTGGAGGACCTGGTTCGCGCCGGCGCCGAGGCGGTCGCCGTCTCCACGCCCGCGGCCACGCACATCCCGTTGGTGCGGCAGGCGCTGGAACTGGGCCTGGCCGTCGTCTGTGACAAGCCATTCGCGCTCGACGCGGCCTCGGCTCGTGCGACCGTCGAGCTCGCGGAGAAGCACGGCCATCCGCTGACGGTGTACCAGAACCGCCGGTGGGACTCCGACTTCCTCACTCTGCGGACGCTGCTGGACAGCGGCGAAATCGGCACCGTACTCCGCTACGAATCCCGGTTTGAGGTCTTCCGGCCGACGGCAGGTGCTCCTGCCGCGGGCGGTGGCACCCTCGTCGACTTCGGCAGCCACCTGGTCGACCAGGCTCTGGTGCTGTCCGGCCCGGTGGAGCGGGTGTACGCGGAGATGCACCACCGCGAGGACGAGAACGGACTCGACGACGACGTCTTTGTGGCCCTGACCCACCGCAATGGGGTGCAGTCGCACCTGTGGGGCAGCTGGCGGCAGGGTGCCCCGGGACCCAGCCTGCGCGTCACCGGGACCACGGGCACCTTCGTCATCGACCACAGGGACAGCCAGGACCGCGCGCTGATGACCGGTGCGACCCCGCAATCCGAGGGCGACAGCTGGGGCGCCGAGCCCGAACACCTCTGGGGCCGGGTGCGGCGCGGAGAGATCGTCGAGCCCGTCGCCTCGATGCGCGGCAGGTGGGACCTGTTCTACACCGCCTTCGCCGCCGCGGTCCGCGGCAAGGGACCTGTTCCCGTCGACCCCTGGGACGCGGTGGCCACCGCCACCGTCCTGGACGCCGCGCGGTCCAGCGCCCGCGATGGCCAGGTGGTCCGGCTGCCTTGACAGTGCCTGACCGCAGTGTGAGGCCGATACCGGCCCCCATATGGTCCGACTCCGATTAACAGAGAAGTCAGGCGAGGCACAAGACCAGATGATCCGCACCTGCTTGGACTCGGAACACGCGGCCAAGGAGATCGAAAGAAGCCACCGGGAGCTTGGCCTGAAGGGCGTGATGATCAACTCCCACACCCAGGGCGAGTACCTGGGCGATCTTCGAGGCGGCAGAAACCCTGGACACACCGGTCTACCTCCACCCCAACACTCCGTCACCGCGCATGATCGGCCCGTTGCTGGACGCGGGCCTGGACGGGGCGATCTACGGCGGTTCGCGCTCCCGAGCTCGACATCGGGTGATAGACGTTGGAGAGGGCGCGCACGCCAGCCGTGTGCTGGCTGATGGGCAACGTTCGTGGGCGCCGCAGCGGCGCACAGGCAGGTCGCCCTTGTCGCGCGGGCGTCCAATGCTCGGGGTCTTTGAGTTGGTGGTGGTGACGGACCGGTAGGGCGAGCCGGGTCCGCAGCCAGGCCAGGCGAAGCGTTGAACAGCAAAATCAAGGGTCACGCGGTCGCGATCGCCGCTCAAGTCTGGGCACACCGCGGGGGAGCAGGGGACCTACTCGGAATCGGTACAGGAGGGGACGGCGGATGGCAGCGGCTTGTGCTGGCTACATGGGTTGAGAGATGCAATCGGCGACCCGGCCGTTCTTGAGTGGCAGCCGCTGTTGGGAGAAATAGAGCCTTATCCTCGTCCTCACTAAAAAATCTACAATGTAAAGGCGCTCGGCTTGAGATCCGCTCACCACCCCTAACCCATCAAGGAACGGGCTACGCCCGTACGCTCCAAAGCAAAGCGGTCCTGGTCGTCCAGTCGTGAGCGGTCGACCCTCACCACCGGTCACTCTGCGGACGACCAGGTTCTGGATGGCTGGTCGGATCGGTGGACGACCCTGCCGTCTGCGCTTGTAAGTCCATCGTCGTTTCATGTCCGTGGCCATGTAAAGGTAGCTCTGGCGCAAAGTGTGTACCGTTGTGACTGAGCGTGATCTCGTCCTTGTCGGCTGCAGAGGATCGAAGTTGGCGCGGCCTTATCGGCTGCGTTTGAGGGCCTTGATCTTCGTGGCGTTACCCTCGATCGCGCCGGAGGAGTGAGACGGTTGATGACCGCGTCCAGGTCACGGTCGATCCCTTTGGCGAAGGAGTGCAGCTGAGCGATGTCGTCGGCTTCGACGGCGGCAAGCCAGTTCTTGAGGTGTTCGCTTCCCGTGCGGTTGGTCATCATCTGCGCGAACGCGGTGACGTGTGCAGATAGCGCGGCAAGGCGCGGGCTGCGCTCCAGAATCTTCTCAAGCTTGGTCTTGTCGTCGGCGGTGACGTGGTCGGGGTGGCTGGTGATCCAGCGTGAAGGCGGTTACCTCGGTGGTGGGCGGCTCCAGCCTCAAGCCCGAGGTGCTGGCCGAGCGGCTGATGCTGGCGATCTTCGGGTACGGCACCAACACCGGGATCCGGGCCGTGGCCTCCGGTGGCCACGCCCACGGCGAGGACGAGATCCGCTACGTGCGGCGCCGCTATTTGACCCCGCAGGTCGCCACCGACATCGCGAACGCCACCTTCACCGCCCGGGACGTGGAGCTGTGGGGCGAGGGGACGACCACCGTCGCCTCCGACTCCACGCACGTGCGCGCCTACGATCAGAATATTTTCACCGAGTGGCACTCGCGGTACGGCGGCCGCGGCATCCTCATCTACTGGCACATCGAACGCGGGTCCATGGTCGTGCACTCCCAGACCCTGCGCGCCTCGGCCTCGGAAGTGCACGCCATGATCGAGGGTGCGGTCCGGCACGGCACCACCATGAAGGTCGAGGGCAACTACGTCGACTCCCACGGCCAGACCGAGTCGGGTTCGGTGTGACCCGGCTCTTGGGCTTTGACCTGCTCCCGCGTATCAAGCAGATCAACAAGGTCAAGCTGTACCGGATCGAGAGCGGCGAGAGCGAGCTGTACGGGGTTCCCGTAGCAAACGGCGAAAATCCAACGGATACAGCGCTGACCTGCGGTTGTGGAGGTTTCGGGGACGGTTGTTGATCTCCTCGGCTACGGTTCGTCATGATTCGTGCGTTCTGTGACGTCCGGGGTGGTTGATGTCGACGCGGTTCCTGTCGGACGAGCAGTTGGAGCGCCTGCGGTCGTTCCCGGACATCGGGCGTGAGGAGCTGAACAAGTACTTCACGTTGACGTCGCGTGAGCACGGCTTCTTGAACGCGCCTGGCCGCGGTCCCGATGCCCGGCTGGGGTTGGCCGTTCAGCTGTGCACGTTGCCGTGGCTCGGCTTCGTCCCTGATGAACTGCTGCAGGTTCCGCAGGCGGCGGTGCAGCGGTTGGCGACCCAGATGGCGGTGTTTCCCGGGGTGCTCGAGCAGTACGACCGGTCGACGCGGAAGCGGCCGCAGACGCGCAGCGATCATCTGAAGCTGGTTATGAAGTATCTGACGTGGAAGAACGCCACGCCGGGCAGCATCCAGTGGAAGGAGCTGGAGCAGTTCCTCCTGGACCGGGCGATGGAGCACGACACCCCATCGCTGTTGTTCCAGCAGGCGGTGGAGCATCTGCAGGCTGCGCAAGTAGTGCGGCCGGGCGCGGTCACGCTCATGGAACTGGTGACCGCTGCGCGGACTGCGGCGGGGAAGCTGACCAGCCAGAAGGTCGCGCATCTGCTGACGCGGCTGATGCGGGCGGATCTGGATCGGCTGCTGGTGGAGGACGCGGAGATCGGGATGTCCCGGTAGCCGGAGCTGATCGGCAGCTCGCCTCGCCACAGCCAGCGGGCCAGGCCCTGCTGCAGGCCGAGGTGTCGGGCGAGCGCGCGGCCGGCGATCTCGCCGTTTTTGAATATTCGGCCGATCTCCAGCGGCCCAGCGGCCGCCTTCTGCAGGCGCTGCTCGCGCCGCTCGGCCCGGCGCAGTTCCTTCAGGTGTTCGCGGTCGCTGGCGGCCGCCGAGGAGGTCTTGAGCACCGCATCGCGTGGCGTTGGCGCCGTTTGTACCGCGAGCTGGGTTCGGCCTTCGCGGGCCGCCCTCACGGGGTGTTCACGAGTTGGTCTGACCTGGAACGGAATGGAGGCTCGGAAGATCGCTTCCCAGGATCCTTGTGATCGTTTCCCTGGAGGGAGGAGGGAGTTCGTCGTTTCTAGGAGGGCAGCCAGGAGGGCCACCAGGGCAGGACACAGTTGCCTGGAGTGCCTTGGGTGGCCAGGTCGTGCAGGGTCAGGGCTACTGGCCCGGCGGCCGAGACGGCGATGGTGAGCGCCAGCAGGAGGAGTTCCAGCCACAAGCGGCCGGCCAGGCGTGGCAGTCGGGCGAGTAGCTGGAAGGCCAGCGAGATGAGCGCCGACACCACCGAGACGACCGGGAAGAGAACAAGGCGGCTCACCATCCAGATGGACCCGGCGAAGTTCTCTCCCGCGCTCAGGTCACCAGCGCAGTAGACGTGCGCACGAGCTACCAGGTGAAGCTCGAGGGGGGTTCCGACGGTCGCGAACGCCAGGGCGATGATCATGGGGAATCCGCAGCCGAAGGCCCAGCGAATGTCGCTGGCTTCCGTCGAGTGCCTTCTTTGCTTGATCACGGCGCCATCAAAGCAGGCCGGTATGTGCCTGATGCGTAGTTAGTGTGGAGATCCGGTGCAAGGCGGCTCGGGCATGAACCCGTAAATGGCTCCGGCTTCGTTGCGTGTCGGAAGTTGTGGCTTGAAAGCAAGGAAGATCTTGTGATGTGTCTGCACTCGCGTGGCTTTCGTGCCTACAGTGTGGAGTTGCAACTATTCGGTGAGTGAGTAAGCCGGAGTGCGGCGAGGCGCTGGGGTCATCGAGCCTGAGGGGGCGATGGTGCCATCACGGTTTGAGCAGATGAGTGTCGCTCAGCTTGTTGAGCGGCTGGACGATGAGGAAGCTCAGGCGCGGCAAGAGGTCGTGGCGTGGCGTGAGAAAATCGCCGAGGCCGAGGAGCGACTGGAGCAGCTGACGGCGGTTCGGCGCACCTTGGCCAGGTTGCAGGCCAAAGACGAGGTGTCGAGCCGGAACCCCGTGGAGGATCTCCGGGCGAAGAACGCGGCGAGTGACGATTCCGAGCCGGAAGTGCTTGATCAGAACGCCCAGGGCTCGCACCAACTGGTCACCGGTGAGGCTGACCGTCAAAGCCCCGCCGAGTCTCGTCACCTTCAACCGGTGCCGTCCATGGGAGCTCCGGACACTCTTGCTGCCGCGTGGCCCTCATTGACCGGTATTAACCGGCAGGTCGTCATCATGTTGGCCTCAGCAGGTCGCCCAATGCGCGCCAAGGAGGTCGCGATGGCGTTGGGCGAACCGGATATTCACAAGCGGGTGGAAGTCGTCCGAACTCGTCTTGTGGAACGCCACGTAATTCCCCTGGGGTTCGTTGCAGGTTATTCCCCCAGGTCCTAGCCTTGATCCTTTTCTAGTGGGTGTCGGGTTTGTCTGT